>JABDIQ010000263.1 GCA_013003655.1 Winogradskyella sp.
GTTGAAACAGCTAATGAAGAGTTATTAGGCTTAGATAGTTTAAATACTAAGAATGAAGCATTGATATCTACAAATCTATTTGAAACATATAACTTAAAATCGTCTTACAGTGTTGATAGTTTGGCGACCATAAATCTCATTAATTCTGATCCTAATTATTTAAAATTTAATTATAACAACTCAAATGATGGTTATGTAGTCTTTTCTGAGATTTATTATCCAGAGGGATGGAAAGCCTTATTAGATGGTGAAGAAGTGCCATTTCAGCGTGTTAATTATTTACTCCGTGGCATGCCAGTTCCTGAAGGCTCTCATACTGTAGAGTTTATTTTTAAACCAAAGGTTGTTTCAAACGGAAGCCAAATAGCATTAGCCAGTTCAATTCTTTTGGGATTGTGGTTACTCGGAAGTATTGTTTATTCTATTAAAACGTCATAATAATCAATGTCAATAGTACTCTTATTATGTCTAAAAAAGTCTTGATTATTACATATTACTGGCCTCCTGCTGGTGGTCCTGGTGTGCAGCGTTGGTTAAAATTTGTAAAGTATCTTCCCCATTTTAATGTAGATCCTATAGTTTATTGTCCTGAAAACGCTAATTATCCAATTATAGACCCAAGCATGATTAATGAGGTGCCACAATCGGTTACTGTGTTAAAACAGCCCATAAGAGAGCCCTTTAAATTAGCAGGTAAAATTTCAGAATCTTCTACAAAACAAATTAGTTCAGGACTTATTCCCAAAAAGGAAAAACAAGGAATTGTAGATAAACTATTATTGTTTGCAAGAGGTAATTTTTTTATACCAGATGCACGAAAAAACTGGATAAAACCATCTACAAAATTCTTAAAACAGTTTATTGACGAGCACAAGATAGACACTATAATTACTACTGGTCCACCGCACAGTTTACACCTAATAGGATTACAGCTTAAGCAGCAACTTCAAATAAATTGGATTGCAGATTTTAGAGATCCTTGGACCACCATTGGATACCACAAAGAGCTGAAGCTCACAAAATTTGCAAAACTTAAACATGCAAATCTAGAGCGTAAGGTGCTTAATTCTGCGGATCAAGTTGTAGTTACAACACGACTGACAAAAAAGGAATTTAAATCAAAGACAAACCAACCCGTTGAAGTAATTACTAATGGTTACGATTATCAATCAAATTTTATAATACCTAAGGATACTAAGTTTACAATAGCACATATCGGTTCTTTACTCACAGAGCGCAATCCTAAAGTCTTGTGGCAGGTATTGAAAGATCTCGTGGATGACAATACTCAATTTGCTCAAGATTTAAAACTGAAGTTTTTGGGTGTTGTTAGTGATGATGTTTTAGAATCAATTAATCAAGCTGGACTTAGTGATTATGTTGATAATCATGGCTACCAGCATCATGATAAAGCTATAAAAGAGCAATTGTCTTCACAATTATTGTTGCTTCTTGAAATAGACTCCGAGGAATCAAAAGCTATATTACCAGGTAAAATGTTTGAATATCTAATTTCTGGTACACCTATCATTGCGATTGGTCCTAAAGGTTCTGATGTAGAAGTTATCTTAAAACAAACCAACACAGGTTACTATTTTAGTCATAACGACAGAGAAGCTTTAAAAAACCGAATCTTAGATTGCTATAAACGCTATCAAAATGAAGAATTAAAAACGCATCCTATAGGAATTGAAGCCTACAGCAGAAAGGCATTGACAGAAAAATTAGTTAAACTCCTGTAATGGGTATTGTTATAACTCAGTCTTACAAGAATACAATTAGCACCTATCTAGGCTTTGCTCTGGGCGGTATTAATACCTTATTTCTTTTCACTAATTTTTTAACAGACACGTATTATGGCCTCGTGGCTTTTGTATTATCTACGGCTAATATAATGATGCCGTTTATGGCTTTTGGAGTGCATAATACCTTAATAAAGTATTACTCAAGGTTTAAGACCAAAGATGCTCTAAATAGCTTTCTTACACTTATGCTATTTCTACCATTAGCCTTAATAATACCCATTGGGCTAGTTGGTTTTTTAGGTTACGAAGCCATCACTAATGCATTAGCTCAAGAGAATACAATTATTAAAGATTACGTGTGGCACATTTATATTTTGGCAATTGCAATGGCCTATTTTGAAATTTTCTATGCCTGGTCTAAGACACAATTGCAAACCGTTTTTGGAAATGTCATGAAAGAAGTCTTTCATCGTGTGGGTGTTATGCTTTTATTAGGTGCTGTTTATTTGGAATTTATTACAGTTGATAATTTTATAAATGGAATTGTAATCATTTACATTTTACGGCTTATTATAATGAAAGGTTTTGCGTATTCTGTGCGCTTTCCAGTTTTAAAGTTTAATTATATTCCTAACTTAAAAGCGATACTTAAATACGCTGGTCTTATCATCATAGCAGGCTCTATTGCCACACTTATACTGGATATTGATAAATTCATGATTGGTTATCTCATTGAGATTGAAGAGGTAGCCTATTACAGCGTTGCTATTTTTATAGCCACTGTAATAGCGGTTCCACAGCGTGCTATGCATCAAATTATGATGCCTTTAACTGCAATTTATTTAAACGATAAAAACAGCGTTGCTTTAAAAGATCTCTATATAAGGAGCTCACTCAATTTGCTCATTATAAGCGGATTTATATTTTTATGTATTGTGCTAAATATTAACGAATTGTATAAGATATTACCAGTTCAATTTGAAAGTGGGCTGTATGTTGTTCTCATCATCAGTTTGGCTAAGCTGTATGATAATATATTAGGAAATAATAATGCTATTCTATTTAATAGCGACTATTACCGTGTTATTATATATTTTGGTGTTTTGCTGGCATTACTCACAATTGCATTCAATGTTGTGTTGATTCCAAAGTATGGCATTAATGGTGCAGCAATTGCCACGTTTTTGGCCATAGCTATCTATAATACATTGAAGGTACTTTATGTAAAAGCAAAATTTAAAATGCAGCCAATAAACGCAAAAACTTTAAAAGTTTTATTCCTTATTTTTTTACTAGGAGGGCTGTTCTATTTTTGGGATTTTACATTTCATCCATTACTTAATATTGGATTAAAGACTGGACTGTTGACGTTAATTTATCTGGTTGTGATTTTTAAACTGAATATCTCTGAAGATATAAATAACCAACTGCAAAAATATTTGAAGCTTTAGCATAAACTATACAAGGTGACTGTATAAAACGAGAAAATCCCGCAAGGTGCTTTGAGGCATACTGCTTGCAGGACTTTCTAACTAACCAACCAAAAAAATGTTTTATGTTCTAGTTCTTCTACTACTTGTTTTTGCTTTACTCCTTGGAGTAGAAGATTTTTGTTTCGCATAGGTCTTTTGACCTCTGTTTTTTGTTACACCACTTCTATTAGATTGTTTTCTAGTGGTAGTGTTACTAGATATACGAGTTTTAGCCGTATTTGGTTTTCTTACCTTGGAATTACTTCGTCTATCTACTTGTTTAGACACCGACTGTCTAGTTCTGGTCACATTTTGAGAGACATTAGTTCTAGTTTTTCTAGAATCGTTTCTTGTTACACTATTAGAACGGGTTTTAGTAGATTGTGATCTTACATTTCCCTGAGTTTTTGTTCTGCCAGAATTCCCTCTAACATCACTTTTGGTTCGTGTTCTACTAGTGTTGCCTTTAACATTTGCGTTAGTCCTTGTACGCGTAGCATTATCTCTAACTCTTGTACTAGATGTATTGCGTCTAGTATCATTACTTGCTAAGTCTCTACTACGTGACGTTCTAGAGTTATTAGCTAAGCTACTGTTAGATCTTCTAGATTCTACACGTCGCTTAATACTACGTTCTCTAGCATTTCTTGGTGTCTGTGCATATCGATCACTATTTCTATTATTGTGTCTTCTAGCAATATTTGAGTCACCACGTCTTCCATAGACGTTAAAATGTCTTACATTATTTCTATAAGGTCTGTAATAGATGTGTCTTACAGGCGCATAATACTGTCTGTATGGAAATGTATTAACAACACAATAGTCAAATACTGGTACGGCATAAAATCTGTGCCATGGTCTATACACATAAAACCTATTGTAAGGGTTTATAAATCCATTATAATGTGTAAATACGTTGTTTCTGTAAAATACACGTAATCCACCAATTTGAATGATACGACCAAAACCGTTGTAGTTTATAAAAATGTTACCAATACGATTAACACGTCCGTAATAGTCATAAAATATAGGTGTGTTTTCAATTTGAATTATAGCTCCAAAGCTATCGTACTGAATGTATGGACTATAATCAAAACCACTATTAAACGTTATTGATACGTTGCCAGTTTGTATACCAGCATTGATTCTTGGACCATAATTAGGCATATAAAAATCAAACTGTCCATCTCTAAAGACTGAGAATTCTATGCCATCTTCAATAAAAATGAAAGAATTACTATAGCCTCTCACATAATTGTTTGTTGAGGACTCCTCATGTGTCGTATTCGTTGTCGCTGATACAGAACTACTCCCTAGTAGTAAAGCTGTAAATAGTATAGCAATTGTTCTCATAGTTATTGGGTTTTAAATTAAACTCAAACAAAACTTTACAAACAGCGTGCCAAAAAACGTAAAACACTAATAAACAATTTATTAATAATAAATTTGCGTAATGAAATTTGCCGCATCCACTTTAATATTTGCTATCATCTTTTTTCTTAATTTTAATACTGCTATATAAGACTAATGGAAACCAACCCGATTACATGTCCAAATTGTGATAATGAGTACAAAGGGGAATTTGCGTTTTGCCCACATTGCGGCCAAAAATCAAATGATGAGTTAACCATTGGAGTTCTTTTCTATAATACTATAAGTAATTATTTTTCATTTGATGCTCGGTTTTTTAAGAGTTTTATTCCTCTTGTATTTAAGCCAGGCTATTTAGCTTCTAAGTTTCTGCAAGGCAAGCGATTAATGTATCTCCATCCTGCTCAGATGTATTTGTTTATTTCTGTGATATTTTTCTTTATTCTTTCGTTTGATGTACGAGAAACAACGCAAAAGGTAGATGCACAAATGAAAGATGAGTTTACCTCAAAGGCTGCAGATACAGTTGAATCGAAACAAGGATTGGATTCTCTACAGATTGAAAAACTCATGAAGCCCTTAAAAGAAAATAAATCTAAACTAGGATTAAAGGATGAAGATCTTCAGCTGGCGGATTCTCTTATAAAAGCAGAGAGTACTAAACCGATGAATGTTAATCGATCCTTCAGCTTTAACGGTAACAACGTAGATTCACTTATTACAAGTGGCGCAAGTGATGCCATGATCTATAAAGAAATGGGCATGAGTGAAGATGCCGGCTATTTTGAGCGTAAAATGTATTCACAAGCTTTAAAATTTTACAAGGAAAAGGGCATAGGCTCTATAATACAAACGTTTTTTGATACCATTCCAATAGCGCTCTTTTTTCTACTTCCTCTCTTTGCTTTAATTCTTAAGATATTTTATTTTAATAAGGGGAATTATTCGCATCATTTAGTGTTTAGCTTCTATTTTTTCTCCTTTTTATTTACCATTTTAAGTATTGTTTTTGGTATAAACAGGATTTGGGATATCCCTGATTGGATTGATTGGATTATAGTATTTTCTACCTTTATTTATTTCTTCTTGGCACTTAAGAATTTTTACAGACAACACTGGTTCTTAAGCTTATTTAAATCTGGTATAATAACTTTTATATCACTGTTAATGGTATTGCCATTTGCTGTAGTACTTATAAGCATATTTGCTTTTATGTATTATTAATGGCTGCGGCAGACAGCTTTTCTTTTAAGAAGGTACCAGTTACAGATTTTGGATTGTTACTTATCTCTTCTGGTGTGCCAGAGGCTACCAAATAACCACCATTTTTACCACCTTCAGGGCCAAGATCAATAATATAATCAGCACATTTTATTAAATCAATATTGTGCTCTATAACAATAATAGAGTGTCCTTTAGTAATGAGTGCCTGAAACGATTTTAAAAGTTTATTTATATCATGAAAATGTAAACCTGTTGTTGGTTCATCAAAAATAAATAAGGCATTATCACTTTTACCGCCTTTTCCTAAAAAGGAGGCTAATTTAATACGCTGAGCTTCTCCACCAGAAAGGGTAGATGAACTTTGACCCAACGTAACATACCCTAAACCTACGTCTTGAAGTGGTTTTAATTTCGTCTGAATTTTGGACTGTTTGTGTAATTCAAAAAAGTTTACGGCATCATCAATCGTTAAATTTAATATGTCATCAATGCTTTTTCCTTCAAATTTAACTTCAAGTACTTCTTTTTTAAAGCGCTTGCCATTACAAGTGTCGCAAATTAGGTGAACATCCGCCATAAACTGCATCTCAATGGTTACCTCGCCTTCACCTTTACATGTTTCACAGCGTCCGCCATCAACATTAAACGAAAAATGTTTAGCTTGAAAATTTCGGATCTTACTTAATTTCTGACTTGCAAAAAGTGCTCTAACATCATCATAAGCCTTAATATAGGTTACAGGATTAGACCGTGATGATCGCCCAATAGGGTTTTGATCAACAAATTCTACGTGCTTTATATTACTATAACTGCCGCTTAACTCGGTAAATTGACCAGCTTTATCACTAAATCCAGTAAATTTTTTTTGAAGCGCAGGAAACAATATCTTTTTCACCAAAGTACTTTTACCACTTCCTGAAACGCCAGTAATTACAGTCAACATGCCTAACGGGAAGGTAACATCAATATTCTTGAGGTTATGTTCTCGTGCGCCTACGATATCAATATGGTATTTAGATGATCGTCGTTTAACTGGCGTTTTAATTTCTAATTGCCCATTGAGGTACTTTGCCGTTAAGGACGATTTATTAAGGATGTCTTTATACGTGCCAACAGCCACGACTTCACCTCCTAATGTTCCTGCTTCTGGGCCAATATCAATAATGGTATCGGAAGCTTTCATGATGTCTTCATCGTGTTCTACTACAATAACGGTGTTGCCTAGATCTCTCAATGACTTCAAAACACCTATAAGTCTTTCAGTATCTTTAGGATGAAGCCCAATGCTTGGTTCATCTAAAATATACATAGAGCCAACTAAACTACTACCTAATGAAGTTGCCAAATTAATACGCTGACTTTCGCCACCTGAGAGAGTATTAGAGCGTCTGTTCAATGTAAGGTAATTTAAACCAACATTACTTAAAAAGGCAAGTCTTGTTGTTATTTCCTTTAAGAGTCGTTTGGCAATTTTTGCGTCATGGTCATTGAGCTCTAGTTCTTTAAAGAATTGAGATAGTTCGTCGATTGGTATATCTACGAGATCTGTAATGTTAGCGTTACCTACCTTTACATTTAAGGCTTCGTTTCTAAGCCGTTTTCCATTACAGCTATTACACTTGGTTTTACCTCTATATCTAGAGAGCATCACTCTGTTTTGAATTTTGTAGGCTTTAGACTCCAATTCTTCAAAAAATGAATTTAACCCTTGAAAATATTCGTTACCTGTCCAAATAAGCTCTTTTTGTTCATCAGATAGCTCAAAGTATGGTTTGTGTATTGGAAAATTAAATTTATGCGAATTGTTGACCAATTCATCTCTGTACCAGCTCATACTCTCACCACGCCAAGGGAAAATGGCATTATCATATACAGACAATGCTGTATTGGGGACAACCAGATCTTCATCTATACCTATAATATTGCCATAACCTTCGCATTTAGGGCAGGCTCCATAAGGATTGTTGAAGCTAAAAAGATGAGCGTTTGGCTCTAAAAACGTAATGCCGTCTAATTCAAATTTATTATTGAATGTTTGCACATTTTTCGATTCTAGATGCTCAATGCTGCAGCTGCCTTTGCCTTCAAAAAATGCGGTTTCAGCAGCATCTGCTAATCTATTCATGAAGTCTTCGTCAATTTTATAGATTATTCGATCAACCACCAATTGTAATTGTTCTACATCGATGTCTTTTTCTAGTAATTCTTCAATTCTTAATACCTTATCTACATATTTTACTCTAGCGTATCCTTGCTGTTGTAACGTCTTTAGTTTGTTTTCAATGCTTCGTCCTTCTTCTAGCAAAATTGGCGCTAGTAATAGTAATTTAGAACCTTCATCGTATTGTGAGATGTGAGTAAGAACATCTTCTACGGTATGTTTTTTTACTAATTTCCCAGAAATAGGCGAATAAGTTTTACCAATCCGTGCGAATAGTAATTTTAAATAATCATAGATTTCTGTAGTTGTGCCAACTGTAGATCTTGGATTGGTTGAATTCACCTTTTGCTCTATGGCAATAGCAGGAGAAATTCCTTTTATGTAATCTACCTGTGGTTTATTTAATCGTCCTAAAAATTGCCTGGCATAACTAGATAAACTCTCAACATAGCGTCGTTGACCTTCGGCATAAAGAGTATCAAAGGCTAAACTAGACTTGCCTGAACCTGATAATCCTGTAATCACTACCAATTGATTTCTTGGTATAACCACATCAATATTTTTCAGGTTATGCAATTTTGCACCCTTGATAATGATATTTTCTTTAGGATTTACGGTTGTAATCGAGTTACTCATAGCAATTTACAGGTAAA
>JABDIQ010000318.1 GCA_013003655.1 Winogradskyella sp.
CCTATTAACGGAGACACCATCAAAACAAGTGCTGGTGCTATATTTAAAATTCCTATTTGCAAAGTGGATCATATAAAAGATGCTGTTTATCATATGCAAGCAAGTGGTATTAAAGTCATTGCCGCCACAGAAAAAGCACAAGATTTTATTTATGATATCTCTCTAAAAGAGCCGTGTGCTATTATTATGGGTTCTGAAGGTAAAGGCATAAATCCGTCCGTTATTAAAATAGCTGATGCTTCTGCTAAGCTTCCTATTATGGGAGAAATAGAATCCTTAAATGTATCTGTTGCCTGTGGTGCATTCTTATATGAAGCAGTAAGACAGCGAAGCTATTGATCTTTATTTTCTTTGTAGTTATACCTTATATCTAGATCATTATCGATTTCACTATCGGAATTGTAAGATTCCTGTTCTTTGTGTTCAATGAAATTACCATTTTCGTCAAAGTGTTTCATAAACTCATCTTCTTCTTCATTATAGGAAGGATCTTCCCAAACATATCGTTCTGGTTTAGCCACTTGTTTTTTGAATATCAAAGCAAAAACTATTCCTGTAATGAGTCCACCTAGATGTCCTTCCCATGACATTCCATCCTTAATTGGGAAGACATACCAAATTAAACTACCATATAAAAATATAACTAAAAGAGACAAAGCAATTAATCGGTAATGTTTTGCAAAAATGCCTTTAAAGAAAATAAAACTTACCAATACATAAATAAGACCACTTGCACCTATATGATTACCTGAAGAACCAATAATCCAAGTTAAAAGTCCTGATACAATAATCCCAAAAAATAAAACCTTCCATGCTATTTTATGATAGAAATAAAACAAGGCCATACTTAATACCAATAAAGGTATAGAGTTGTTATAAAGATGGTTAATATCAGAGTGTAAAAAAGGACTTGTAAAGACGCCTACAAGGCCTTCAAATTGTTGAGGTCTAATTCCAAAACTCTTTATTCCGGAATTGACTCTAACCTGAAACCAAAACGTTAACCAGAGTATAAGCACCATAAGTACAGGATACACTACTGTACTCGTAGAATATTTAAATTGCTGATCTTGATTCATA
>JABDIQ010000033.1 GCA_013003655.1 Winogradskyella sp.
GTTTTATGAATGTCTTTATGAGGAGGTTTTGCAGTGATACCACACAAATAAATTTTTTCAATTAAAAACGCATCGCAAGTTCTAAACACGCTCCCTATGTTATTGAGGCTTCTAATATTGTCTAAAATTACAATCAAAGGCGTTTTATTAGATTCTTTAAACTCCTCAATTGATAATCTTTTTAGTTCGCTATTTTTTAGTTTTCGCATGTTTAAGAATTGTAGATAACTTATGTGTGAACGCCTTAAAAAAACATGAAATATTAGTTACATTAGCATTCTTACAATCTTTGCAAAAGTAACATATAAAAATCACTTAAAATTGGCTAAAAAAGCAAAAAAAGTAACACCATTAATGAAACAGTATAATGCTATCAAGGTAAAATACCCTGATGCGTTGTTACTTTTTAGAGTAGGTGATTTTTACGAAACTTTTGGTAGCGATGCTGTAAAGGCATCGAAGATTTTAGATATTATTCTGACAAAGCGTGGAGCAGGAAGCGAAAGCGAAACTGAATTGGCTGGGTTTCCACATCATTCGCTAAATACCTATTTGCCAAAATTGGTAAAAGCTGGTGAACGTGTTGCTATTTGTGATCAACTGGAAGATCCAAAACAAACCAAAACTATTGTAAAACGTGGTGTTACAGAATTGGTTACGCCTGGTTTAGCTTTTAGTGATGATATATTGCAGTCTAAATCAAACAATTTTTTAGCTTCGGTTTATATAGAAAATCATAGGATAGGTGTATCATTTTTAGATATCTCCACTGGAGAGTACTTAACATCTCAAGGAAATTACGAATATGTAGATAAGTTACTTCAAAATTTCAATCCTAGTGAGGTGCTTATTTCAAAAGGTTCGCGCAAAGATTTTTTTGAATTATTCGGTAAAGATTTTCACACTTTCTTTATTGATGATTGGGTTTTTCAAGCAGATTATACCAATGAGATTTTACTGAAACATTTTAAAACAAAGTCCCTAAAAGGATTTGCAATAGACGATCTATATGAAGGCATTATAGCATCGGGAGCAATACTTCATTATCTTAATGAGACAAGGCATAATCGTTTAGAACATATTACATCTATTTCTAGAATAACCTCCGAAGATTATGTTTGGATGGACAAGTTTACTATTAGAAATTTAGAATTATATGCCTCTCCCCATGCTAATGCCATAACTTTAATAGATGTTATTGATGAGACTATTTCTCCTATGGGCGGAAGGTTACTAAAACGATGGTTGGCGTTGCCGCTTAGCAAAGCGGAAAAGATAAAACAACGTCATGAAATTGTAGATCATTTTTACAAAGATGAGATCTTACTCGATAAATTAAGAAGTTATCTGAAGCGAATAGGCGATTTAGAGCGACTTATTTCTAAAATCGCCACTACAAAAGTTACTCCTAGAGAGGTCATTCAGTTAAAGAACTCGTTAGAAGCTATAATTCCAATCAAAGCATTAACATTAGCTACGACTAATGATTATTTAAAAATTGTAAGCAATAATTTAAATAGTTGCGATCAGCTTATTGAAAGAATTAAAAAAACACTCAATGAAGATGCGCCTGTAAATATCTTAAAAGGAAATGCCATTGCGTTAGATTTTTCTGAAGAGTTAGATGAGTTAAGAGCTATTTCTAAATCGGGTAAATCTTATTTAGACGAAATGCTAGAACGTGAGAGCAAACGTACCGGTATTCCGTCCTTAAAAATTGCTTCAAACAACGTTTTTGGATACTATATAGAGGTGCGCAATACGCATAAAGATAAAGTACCACCAGAGTGGATACGCAAACAAACATTAGTAAATGCGGAGCGCTATATAACAGAAGAATTAAAAACATATGAGGCTAAGATTTATGGTGCTGAAGAACGAATATTAGCCTTAGAACAGGAAATTTTCGCAGATCTTGTTACATGGTTAAATCAGTTTATTAAACCTGTTCAACAAAATGGCCAACTCATAGCCCAGCTAGATTGCCTAGCTGGTTTTGCTGTAATAGCAAAGGCAAACAACTACGTCTATCCTGCAATTGATGATTCTTATATGCTAGATATTAAAGATGGTCGTCATCCTGTAATAGAAAAACAACTACCAGTAGATGAAACCTACATTGCTAATGACGTTTATCTAGACAAGGACGAACAACAAATCATTATGATAACGGGGCCCAACATGTCTGGAAAATCTGCAATTTTAAGACAAACGGCCTTGATCGTTCTTTTAGCTCAAATTGGGAGTTTTGTACCTGCGGATGAAGCGAGAATAGGCTTAGTAGATAAAATATTTACACGTGTTGGTGCAAGTGATAATATATCCATGGGTGAATCTACTTTTATGGTAGAAATGAATGAGACAGCATCTATTTTAAATAATATTTCTAATAGAAGTTTGGTGTTGCTAGATGAAATTGGGAGAGGTACAAGCACCTATGATGGTATATCAATAGCTTGGGCTATAACAGAATTTTTGCATGAGCATCCTGCTAAACCCAAAACCTTGTTTGCTACCCACTACCACGAACTGAATGAAATGTCTGAATCATTCAACCGAATTAAAAACTTCAATGTTTCGGTTAAAGAACTTGAGGATTCGGTTTTGTTTTTAAGAAAACTGGTGGAAGGAGGTAGTGCCCATAGTTTTGGTATTCACGTAGCCAATATGGCTGGTATGCCACAACAGGTCATTCGTAGAGCAAATAAAATTTTATCAAAGCTTGAAAAATCGCATTCCAACGAAGAACTTACCGATAAGGTAAGGCAGCTAAATGACGATGTTCAACTAAGCTTTTTTAATTTAGATGACCCACTTTTAGAGGAGATTAAAGACGAAATTTTAAATACAGACATTGATACTTTAACACCTGTTGAAGCATTGATGAAATTAAATGGAATCAAAAGAATGCTCGTTAAAAAGAAGAGAGCATAAATTATTTTGATTTATTTTGTCAAATGCTTTGCTTTTGGGATAAAAATTTTAAATTTGCATCCGCTTTTTATGCGTAATAAACGTTCATTTTAAACGCGAAAGTAGCTCAGGGGTAGAGCATCACCTTGCCAAGGTGAGGGTCGCGGGTTCAAATCCCGTCTTTCGCTCATCTTAAAATATACCAATGTTGCTGAAGTGGTGGAATTGGTAGACACGTTGGACTTAAAATCCAATGGCCATTATGGCCGTGCGGGTTCAAGTCCCGCCTTCAGTACTAAAAACCTTATCAAATATGATAAGGTTTTTTTTGTTTGTATATCTTATTATAAGGTTTGCAATACAGTGAAAATTACCATACACTTCTACTACATTAATTATTAAAGGTATTGTATTTTCAATATTTTGGTCTATTTTAGACACTTAACATCACACATTCAGTTCGCCTGATTTTAAAGTTTTCATTGTAGAATGTCACTAAAGACTAATATTTTAATACTGTTTAGTTTATTAGGATTTAATTTATTGATTTCTCAAGAATTACCTCCTGTAATCACCTATACTCCTGATATTTATGGCGCTGATAATCAAAACTGGTCTATCTCCCAATCATCAAATAAGCACATCTATGTTGCAAATAATAATGGATTATTAGAATTCAACGGAGAGAATTGGACGCTGCATAAGTCACCTAATGAGACAATTATGAGATCTGTCCTGGTCGTTGGTGAACTAATTTATACAGGCTGTTTCATGGAATTTGGCTTTTGGAAGAAGAGCAATACAGGTACCTTACAATATACGTCCTTATCTAAAGATTTAAATCTTATTGAGGATGAACAATTCTGGAAAATCATTGAGTTAGATGGGTTTGTGCTTTTCCAATCACTAGATCGTATTTATATATATAATGTTAGCACTAAAGAATTTAGAATATTAGGGACCGATAAGAAGATCACTAAAATGTATAAAGTAGATGACAGCATCTATTTTCAAAGGCAATATGACGGTATTTACAGAATACTAAATGGCGAAGAACAATTAGTATTTACGTACCCAGAGATAATAAACGATATTGTAGTTAACATTTATCAAAAGGATCAAGGCCTGCTATTTCAAACTCAAAATAGTGGGTTTTACAATTATTCTAATAATAGAATAGAGCAATGGCCAGTAAATCTAGGCGCAAATGATCAATTAGATAATTATAGTATCTACCATAGTCTGCAACTTAAGAATGGCAATTATGTGTTAGGAACTGTCTCTGCAGGTATAATTGTACTAAATAATAATGGGGAGTTAGTATTTAGAGTTAATCAAGAACAAGGATTAAATAACAATACAGTTTTATCAACCTATGAGGACATGACCAATAATTTATGGTTAGGATTAGACAACGGTATTAACTGTATTAATATTAATTCACCATTCAGAGTATTTCGAGATGATATTGGGAAATTGGGTACAGTGTATTGTTCTGCCATATATCAAGGTAGACTCTATTTAGGGACAAATCAAGGCTTGTACAGTAAACGTTTAAATATAATAGAAGATTATAAATACATAGAGGAGACTAAAGGACAGGTATGGAGTCTAAGTGTAATTGATAACCAATTGTTTTGTGGTCATAATAATGGAACATTTTTAATTGATAATGATGAGGCAATAAAAGTGTCTGGCATTGAAGGAGTATGGGATATAAAGAGTATGCCCGGATCTAATGACTATTTATTACAAGGCACCTATAGTGGTTTTTATGTATTACAAAAAGAAAATGCTCGATGGAAGGTGACGCACAAGGTTAGAGGTTTCGACAGATCTGCTAAGTTTTTTGAATTCTCTTCAAGTGATGAGTTATTGGTTAATCATGAATATAAAGGTGTATTTATATTAACTATGGCAGACAATTATACATCTATAATTGAAGAACAGGAGGTGGAGAATACAACCAAAGCTGCTTATTCAAGTCTTTTTAAATATGGAGGCAATGTTTATTATGCTTACAAGAATGGTGTGTATAAATATATTGTTTCAGAAAAGAGATTTGAGAAAGACCCAAGCCTTAGTGCTGTATATAAACCAGAGGATTATGTTACCGGGAAGATGATAAGTATTGAGAATGCAAGAGAATTATGGGGCTTTACAACTAACGAGATAGTTTATGTCTCACCTGGCAAATTGACTAATGAGTTAGAAATTAATCGATTACAATTTCCGAGTAAATTAAGAAAAACAGCAACTGGTTATGAAAACGTTTCAAAATTAACTGAAGACAAATATGTCTTTGGCACTACAACGGGTTATTTTTTGTTGGAGAAA
>JABDIQ010000062.1 GCA_013003655.1 Winogradskyella sp.
GGCAATAAAATAACAATTGACGGTGTTGAAAAACTATTAGAAAACCAACCCAAAGACAAGCAGTACACCATAATTGATTTAGGTTGTGGACATGGAGATATCCTAAGATTAATTGCAGAGTTTGGAAGAAAAAAAGGATATACATTAAAACTCAGAGGTATTGATGCTAATAAAGATGCTATAGCTTATGCTAATAAGTTGTCTGCAGATTATCCGGAAATATCCTTTAACCATGAAGATATATTTTCCGAAAGTTTTCAAAAATTGAATTTTGACATCGCATTATCAACCTTGTTTTTGCATCATTTTTCTGAAAAAGAAATTATAAACCTATTGACAGTTTTATCAAATAAGGCTACCTTAGGAATCGTAGTTAACGACCTACAGCGAAGCGAAGTGGCCTATGGATTATTTAGGCTTTTGGGCTTGTTTATTTCAAATCATATGATTGTACAAGACGGCTTAACTTCAATTTTACGGTCATTTAAGCGTAAAGATTTAGAAAACTTTTCAAATCAATTAAACCTCAAATCACACATAAGTTGGAAATGGGCCTTCCGCTACCAATGGATAATTAAGACATAAATGGCAGTAAAAATAATATCGGTTGCAAAACAGCTTCCCAATCATACAAGAGAAACCAAAGACATTTTACCTTATGTGGAGTTATGGCTTGAGGGACAGGAAGAGCGTTTTAAACGAAAAGTGCTTAAGATTTTTGAAAATGCTGCTGTTGACAAACGGTATTCCATTATGGATGCTGAAGAGGTATTTTTAAAAACCTCATTTGAAGAGAAAAACGATATCTATATTAGAGAATCTATAAAATTGGCAGAAGCAAGTTTGCTTAAAGCCTTAAAGAAAGCACAGCTTCAGCCAACAGATATCGACTATATTATTACGGTAAGTTGCACAGGTATTATGATACCATCACTAGACGCCTATCTTATTAACAGCTTAAACATGAAGCAAGATATTGTGCGCTTGCCAGTTACAGAAATGGGTTGTGCCGCAGGAGTTTCGGGAATCCTTTATGCCAAGAATTTTTTAAAAGCTAATTCAAATAAACGGGCTGTTGTCATTGCCGTTGAATCACCTACAGCTACATTTCAGCTAGAGGATTATTCCATGGTAAATATTGTTAGCGCTGCTATTTTTGGAGATGGTTGTGCAAGTGTTATTTTATCATCATATGATGATGAGCAAGGACCAGAAATTGTAGATGAAGCCATGTACCATTTTTTTGATGCCGAGCATATGATGGGTTTTAAACTTAGAAATTCTGGACTCCAAATGGTACTAGATCAATCGGTGCCAGAAACAATTGCAGCGCATTTTCCTAAGATTATACATCCGTTTTTAGAACGAAATAATTTAAATATTGAAGACATAGATCACCTGGTATTTCATCCAGGAGGCAAGAAAATAGTACAAACCGTTGAAGATCTTTTTGGTGCATTGGGCAAAGATATTAACGATACAAAAGAGGTGCTTCGTTTGTATGGAAATATGAGCAGCGCTACAGTTTTGTATGTCTTAGAACGATTTATGGATAGAGACTTGCCAAATGGTGATAAAGGCATTATGCTTAGTTTTGGACCAGGCTTTTCGGCACAACGTATTTTATTAGAATGGTAAAGGAATTTGAACATAAAGGCTATTGGGCAATCATCTTAGGCGGAAGCAGTGGTTTAGGATTAGAAACGGCAAAAAAACTGGCTGCTCATGGCATGAATATCTGTATTGTACATCGTAACTCAAGAGCACAAGTAGAAGAAATTAACTCAGAATTTCAAACTATTATTCAATTAGGTGTTGCCTTTAAATCCTATAATGCAGACGCTTTTAAAACTCAAAAACGAGAGGAGATTATTTCAGAATTAAAAAGTTTGTTAAGCTCAAAAGGAAAAGTGCGTGTCTTAGTACATAGTGTTGCAAAAGGGAATTTAAAACCTATGACTGACAAGGAATTACCGACATTAAAACATGACGACTTTGCACTCACCATAAAGGCTATGGCTATAAGTTTATACGATTGGACAACATCTATTTTTGAAGCAAAGTTGTTTGCAAGTGATGCCAGAATTATAAGTTTTACAAGTGAAGGTAATACTAAAGCTTGGCGAAATTATGCAGCAGTGTCCGCAGCGAAAGTTGCCTTAGAAGCCATTACAAGAAACATAGCATTAGAGTTTGCTCCTTTCGGAATAAAAGCCAATTGCATACAAGCCGGTGTTACAGACACGGCATCACTACACATGATTCCTGGAAGCGAAAAGATTATAGCGCATACGTTAAAGC
>JABDIQ010000070.1 GCA_013003655.1 Winogradskyella sp.
AGTTTAGAAGCGCGACAAAAATTAAACGAAATTAAACCCGTTACGATCTCTCAGGCCTCAAGAATTAGCGGAGTTTCACCTAGTGACATATCGGTTTTGTTAGTGTCACTTGGTAGATAACGTATAAAATAGTTCCACGTGGAACACTAAGTTTACTTTAATATAATGAATCACGAGGAGCCTTTCATAACCGTAAAAGATTTCACTGTATCGCAAGAGGAGTTTCAACTTATTTATGATAAGGATTTGGAGTTGCTCAAAACGCACCCTCAACCTTTAGAAATCAACTTGCCCAGATACTACAACAGCGAAGCGTATATTTCTCACACAAACACAAAACGAAATCTTTTTGAACGCGTTTATCATGTTGTGAGATCTTACATGTTGAAAAGAAAACTACGTTTACTAAATTCGCTCAAAACACCAAACAAGACCGTTTTGGATATTGGCTGCGGAACAGGCGATTTTTTAAACGAAGCGTTACACAATGGCTGGCAGGTTATTGGTATTGAGCCTAACCCAAAAGCAAGAGAATTAGCTAATGCTAAAACTAAAAATAGTGTATATGATAACAGCCAGCTTTCTAAACTTAATAACAAGCGGTTTGATATTATAACGATGTGGCATGTACTAGAACATGTTGTAGATTATAACGACCATTTTAATATTGCATATCGTCTACTTAAAGACAATGGGTATTTCATTTTAGCGCTGCCAAATTTTAAAAGTCTTGACGCTGAACATTACGGTGAATTTTGGGCAGGTTATGATGTGCCGAGACACCTTTGGCATTTTTCAAAAGACGCTATTATTAAAATTTCAGAAGAACATCAATTTAGGGTGGAGCAAATTTTACCACTCCGATTTGATGCCTATTATGTCTCTATGTTATCTGAAAAATATAAAACAGGGAAAATGAATTTTTTTAGGGCTATGTTGATCGGATTCAAATCAAATAGGGAAGCCAAGCGCACCAATCAATATTCTTCTCTTATTTATGTCTTAAAAAAGACCTCTGATTTAAAATAAAGGCGTTTAAAGGACAATTATCGCTTTTCATAAGGAAACGCCTTGGCAGTCTTTAAAAAAGGCTTAGAGACCAAAACATAGGCTTATTTTCAATTCATTATAATTATAATAAAATCAAAACCTATAGAATTTTTCAATTTAAATAAATTAAAGTATTATCGCCTTAACTTTCATACATTTGCCAAAATTTAAAAATAGTGGCCACCATGAGATCCATCATAGTTGTATTTAGTATTTGTCTTTTAGTAAGCAGTTGTCAAGAATCAAAAAAAATTGCGTTCATTGACCGAACAGATGTCATTAATAATTATCAAGCCAAGCTTGATATTGAAGAACGTTTCAAATTAAAAAACGAGAATTTTATAAAACGCAGAGACAGTTTAGGGAGAGCATTTCAAATAGAAGCTCAAGATTTTCAGCTTAAGCTTAATACTCTGTCTGATAAAAAAGCTCAGGAATTGTATCAACAATTAGATCAAAAACAAAAATTACTTCAGCAACAATTTCAAGCAGAACAGCAAGAACTTCAAAACGCATTCAACACTGAAATTGATTCTACAATAGCAAGAGTAAAGCGATTTGTTGAGAAATACGGTAATGAAAACGGTTATGATTACATTTTTGGCACTAGTGATGCAACGAGTACCATTATGTATGGTCCAGAAGAGGAAAACATATCTAAGGACGTACTAGAAGCGCTTAATGAAGCCTATGGCTCAAAGGAGTAATGTCCTAACTTTTTTTGTGAAGCAAGCGGGTTAGTTTAATGGACAAATCTGTAAGAATTATCTTAGCGTTGCCATTGCGTTCTATATGATAAATGGCTGACTCTAACTCAGATGTAATGTCTAAAATATTGCCATTATGAACAAACGGAGCGAATTTTTCTATTTGAAATCCGTCAGCATTTGATTCAGTATAAACCAGAGCTTTGGCATTGTAATTATGCATCAAGGCTTGCCTAAAATAATCTAAGCAAAACTGCAGAAATTGCTTTTGAGTTTCTCTACCCGCTCTAGCCAATTCTTCGCTCCAGGAAATGAGATTATGTATAGCGCTTTTATTACCTTTTGCTTTAAACGCAGATCGTACCCAATAGACAAACCACTCTTCAAATTGAATATCTTCACTGTCTTTATAAACAAGATCAGCCGCTTTATTAAAATTACCATTAGATTGGTGAGCAATTTTAGACGCAATACTTTTGTCAATATTAAATTTATTTACCAAAGCTTCCATAATTACTTCTTCAGTCAATGGCGGAAAATGTAATATTTGGCATCGCGATCTAATGGTATTGATCAACTGCTCTTCCTCTTCTGCAATTAAAATAAAAACAGTCTTCTCTGGTGGTTCTTCAATCAATTTTAGAAGCTTGTTGGCGCTTTGTGTATTCATTTTCTCTGCCATCCAAATGATCATCACTTTATAGCCGCCTTCGTAAGATTTTAAAGCTAATGACTTAACAATTTCTTGTGCCTCTTCTACACTTATTTGACCTTGTCTATTTTCAACGCCTAATTGCCTATACCAATCAAACAAATTAGCATAAGGCTGTTGATTGAGCATTTGCCTCCAATCGTCAAGAAATTTGCTAGATACAGGATGTTTTTTAACGGCATCTGTTTTTGTAACAGGAAACGCAAAATGAAGATCAGGATGAGAAAAATTCTTAAAACGCGCATTACACTTTTCATCACCTCCAGTGTTTTCACCAGATGTATTCTTGCATAAAATATACTGGGCGTAAGCCAATGCCATTGGCAAAGTTCCACTACCTTCAGGACCAACAAACAACTGCGCATGAGGAATGCGCCCATTATCTGCACTTGTAATTAAATGACTCTTTATATGTGTCTGCCCTAAAATTTCAGAAAATAACATAGCGCAAAACTATGTAATTTTTTTATCCTTTTAATCGTTTATATTTGTCTTTCAAATTTTACATAATGAATACCATTGACAATTTTAATTTTAAGGATAAAAAAGCACTTATAAGAGTTGATTTTAATGTTCCATTAGATGATAGTTTTGAAGTCACCGACGCAACACGAATAGTTTCAGCAAAACCTACAGTAATAAAGGTACTTGAAGATGGAGGATCTTGCGTCTTAATGTCGCACCTAGGCAGACCAAAAGGAGCACAAGCAGAGTTTTCATTAAAGCATATCATAGGCACAATTGAAGATATTTATGGTGTTGAAGTAAAGTTTGCAAACGACTGTATAGGAGAAGAAGCAATAGTAAAAGCGAACGACCTTAAGCCAGGGGAAATTTTACTTTTAGAAAACTTAAGATTTCATGAAGAAGAGACCAAAGGTGATGAAGATTTTGCTAAACAATTGTCTCAATTAGGCGACATATACGTCAATGATGCATTTGGCACTGCACATCGCGCCCATGCCTCTACCACTATCGTTGCTAAATTCTTTCCAGAAAGTAAATGCTTTGGTTATTTATTAGCAAAAGAAATTGAAAGTATAAAAAAAGTACTTGAAGACGGTGAGAAGCCAGTACTAGCCGTATTGGGTGGCGCAAAAGTATCGTCTAAAATTACGATCATCGAGAATATTTTAGATAAAGTAGACCATTTGATAATTGGTGGCGGAATGACCTTTACCTTTATTAAAGCTATGGGTGGAAATGTAGGTGATTCCATTTGTGAAAATGACAAACTAGATTTGGCTCTAGACATTATGAAAAAAGCAAAAGAAAAGAATGTGTCTATACACTTACCAACAGATGTTGTTGCCGCAGATGCCTTTAGTAATGACGCAAACACTCAAATTGTTAATGTAGAACATATCCCTGACGGTTGGCAAGGTCTTGATGCAGGCCCTGAAACCCTTGTTCAATTTGATAAGGTCGTTAAATCGTGTAAAACGATATTGTGGAATGGACCATTAGGTGTTTTTGAAATGGAAAACTTTGCTAAAGGAACTATTGCTTTAGGACACTCAATTGCGCAAGCCACAAAAGATGGTGCGTTTTCGCTTGTGGGTGGAGGCGATTCTGTCGCAGCAGTTAAGGAGTTTGGTTTTGAAGATAAAGTAAGCTACGTAAGTACTGGAGGAGGAGCTATGCTAGAAAGCCTTGAAGGGAAAACATTACCTGGAATAGACGCCATCTTACAAGCATAGCAATATTGATTTTTATAAGAAACGCAAGTAACACACAATCATACTATGTCTTTTAGAAGTTTTGGCATTGCTTTCATTTATATTTTTAGCATTTCAATTACAAACGCCCAAGAGACTGCAGATTCTTTAAAGACAAAAAAAACGGTTGACCCTAAAGCTAATGCTACTAAGGACAGTCTTATTGATGGTAAATCCCTTAACTCAAAAAAAATACCAGTTCAGCCAGACACACTTTCTATCAACCAACTACAAGACTTAGAAAGCGCAAAAGAAATTGATGAAAAATGGTTGGAAGAATTGTATAGCACAGCAATTTTTGACACCATCTATAAATCAGTTGTTGAGCTCGATTACGAACCTGTAGAATATCCTGAATTAACAACAGATACCCTTAAGGCAAGATTAAAGCGCCTTAATGCCAGGACGCCTTTCAATGTTGAGTACAATCCATCTTTAGAAAGTGTTATAAAGAATTACCTAAAGAATAGACGTAACTCATTAGAGCGCCTAATGAGTTTAAGCCATTTTTATTTCCCAATGTTCGAAAGGGAGTTTGATAGCTACGATATTCCGTTAGAAATGAAATACTTGGCCATTGTAGAGTCTGCCTTAAAACCAAAGGCCAGATCTAGAGTAGGAGCTACAGGACTATGGCAATTTATGTATTCTACCGGAAAGATGTACGATCTGGATGTTAGTAGTTACGTTGATGAAAGAAGCGACCCAATTAAATCTACAAAAGCAGCAGCCCAATACTTAGCGAGGTTATATAAAATATTTGGTGATTGGGATTTAGCCCTTGCCGCATATAACTCTGGACCAGGAAATGTAAGCAAAGCCATTAGACGCTCTGGAGGCTATAGAAATTATTGGAATATTAGAACTAATTTACCAAGAGAAACAGCGGGATATGTGCCTGCTTTTCTTGCAACCATGTATATTTTTGAATTTGCTGAAGAGCACGGTTTTAAACCAGAAAGACCTCAATTTCATCATTTAGAAACAGATACGATTAGAGTTAAAAAAATGATCACTCTAGATCAAGTCTCAGAAACAACTGGAGTAAAAATAGAAGAACTTCAGTTTTTAAACCCTTCTTACAAACTAGATATTATCCCTTACATTGAGAATAAGAATTACTATTTAAGATTACCACGATGGGCAGTTGGTATTTTTACAAGTA
>JABDIQ010000086.1 GCA_013003655.1 Winogradskyella sp.
GCACGCTTTACTGCAACTGATACTTTTCTTTGATACTTAAGTGATGTTCCTGTTAAACGTCTTGGTAATAGCTTACCTTGTTCGTTTACAAATTTTATTAAAAAATCTGGATCTTTATAATCAACATATTTAATTCCAGATTTTTTAAATCTACAATACTTCTTCGCTTTAGAAGTCTCTATGTTTAATGGTGTAAGATATCTAATCTCACCATCTTTTTTTCCTTTAGCTTGTTGTTCTATTGATGACATAATTACGCTTTTTGTTTGTTTCTTTCTCTTCTTCTCTCAGCCCAAGCAATGGCGTGCTTGTCTAATTTTACAGTTAAGTAACGCATAAAACGCTCATCACGTCTAAACTCTACTTCTAACTGAGCGATTACTTCACCTGGTACGGTGTACTCAAATAAGTGATAAAAACCACTTTTTTTGTTCTGAATTGGATAGGCTAATTTTTTTAGTCCCCAATTTTCTTTGGCTATCATCTTTGCTCCGTTAGAAACGAGAAAATCCTCATATTTCTTTACTGTTTCCTTTATCTGATCTTCAGATAAAACGGGATTTAAGATGAAAACAGTTTCATAATGATTCATAAATAATTTGTTTATTGTTATTAAAACGGCTGCAAAAATAGGTATTTTTTTCAAGTATGGCAACATATTTGTATTGAAAAATACGTGATATTGAAACCCGAAAGGAAATGTTAAATTTTACACTTTGTCGGTATTTTTTGTTTTTTATCCGAATTTTTTGTAACATTGTCGATATCTTAACCTAAAATTATAAATGTTATGACTTTAAACTGTGTAGTTGTTGACGATTCTGCGATACAGCGCCTGTCTATTGTAAAGTTAATTGAAAATCATTCCTCACTTAACCTTATTGCAGAGTACAGCAGTGCCCTTGAAACTAAGAATGGACTTAATACCCATAAAGTTGATCTTATTTTTCTGGACATCGAAATGCCTGTGCTTAATGGCTTTGAATTGCTAGACGTCTTAAACAACAAACCCCAAATTATTTTTGTTACCGGTAAAACGGAGTATGCTTTTAAAGCATTTAACTACGATGCTACCGATTATCTTCAAAAACCAATCACAAAAGAACGTTTTAATACTGCTGTGGAAAAAGCAATTGAGCAGCATAAACTTAAACTAGACTTTGACGAAACTGATGGTGAACACATCTTTGTAAAGAGTAATCTTAAGAAACGTAAGGTGTACATCAAGGATATCAAATGGATTGAAGCTCTTGGTGATTACGTGAAGGTCGTAACAGAAGAAAACAGCTTAGTTGTTTTATCTACAATGAAAGCGTTTGAAGCGGAATTACCAGAAGGTAAATTCTTAAGAATTCACAAATCATATATTGTGAATCTGGATAAAATAGATCGCTTTAACAGTAAAAATGTTGAAGTTGGTGCTTATGAAATTCCACTAAGTCGAAATAAAAAGACACAGCTAGTTGATGCGTTGAATAATATGTAATAATTAATAATTATCGACATTTAATATTACACGCACAGCTCTAAAGTCTTTGACACTATTGAAGCTATTATGTACTTTACTAATAGCTTCTTTTGTTTTATATAAGGATTGTTTTGGTGAAATTTTAACCAAGATATTTTTATGATATTGGTTTCTAATCCTTGCTATTGGAGGAAATTCTGGACCCAACACATTAGTCCCAAATGATTGCTTCAAGGTTGTTGCAAACCAATCTGCCGCCAAGTTTACCCTATTGTAGTCTTTATGCTTAAAGGTAATCTTGATTAATCGGTAAATCGGTGGATACTTAAAATTATAGCGGTCATTGAGTTGTTCCTTGAACATAGACGCATAATCATTAGTAGATACCTGCTGCAAAATTCTGTGATTAGGATTATAGGTTTGTATAAGTACTTTGCCTCTGAGATCCGTACGGCCAGCACGACCAGATACCTGCGCCAACAGCTGATAAGAGCGTTCATGAGCCCTAAAATCTGGGAAATTAAGTAGATTATCGGCATTCATAATACCTACTAGTTTTACATGTCTAAAATCTAACCCTTTAGTTAACATCTGGGTGCCAACTAAAATATCAATTTCACGATTTTCAAAAGCACCTATCAATTTATCAAAACTATATTTCCCTCTAGTGGTATCATAATCCATGCGTGCAACTTTATGCTGCGGAAATAACACTTTAACCTCCTCCTCTATTTGCTCAGTACCAAATCCTTTAGTATCTAAAGTCTGACTTCCACACGCCTCACAATTCATTAGCATTGCAGCATTATAGCCACAATAATGACATCGCAACTGATTTCTAAACTGATGATACGTAAGACTCACATCGCAATTAGGGCATTGTGGAGAGTGGCCACAGGTGGTACACTCAACAATTGGCGAAAACCCTCTTCTGTTTTGAAATAAAATAATTTGGAACCCTTCACTGAGGGCTTCTTGCATTTCTTCTTTTAAGCGGTCGCTAAAATGGCCCGTCATACGCTTGCGCTTGTATTTATCGGCTAGATCAACTAATTCAATTTCTGGCATCAAAACATCATTATACCTTTGGTTTAATTCTACCAATCCGTATTTGTCTTGTGTTGCGTTGAAATAAGACTCTAAACTAGGTGTGGCAGAACCCAGTACAGTTTTGGCCTTAAAGAGTTTTGCTAAAACTATGGCTGCATCACGAGCATGATATCTTGGCGCAGGGTCAAATTGTTTATACGATGGTTCGTGCTCCTCGTCAACAATAACCAATCCTAAACTTCTAAATGGCAGCAATAGCGCTGATCTAGCACCTATAACTACTTGTGCGGTATCTCTATTATTTAAAATATTATTGTAAACCTCAACGCGTTCGTTATTAGAATATCGTGAATGAAATACCGCCAATTGATTTCCAAAATACGCCTGTAAACGCTGTACCAATTGCGTTGTTAAGGCAATTTCGGGCAGTAAATACAATACCTGATTCCTTTTTTCAAGTTGTTCTTTGATAAGTTTAACGTA
>JABDIQ010000088.1 GCA_013003655.1 Winogradskyella sp.
GTGGCAAACAGTGTCATGAACAACGCTAATTTGTAGCAGGCGGAGTACATACCAATATCATTTTCGGCTACATCTGCTGGTAATAGCTCCTTAAGTAATATTCTGTCAAAGGTTTCATTAATTGAGAAAGCGATACCTGCTATTAAAACAGGCATAGCATAGCGCATCATTTGTTTCCAAAGTCTTTTATCAAACTTGTATTTGAGCTTTGTATAGAATGATAACATTAAGGCGAGTGTAAACGCACTTGCTACAAGGTTAGCTATGAAAATGTAACTGATTTCAAAGTTGGGTTTATAGATACTATCAAACAAGCCTCCACCTTCTGCTAGCTCTTTCAAGGCAAGTAAAAAGAAAAGATTCAGCCCAATATTTACGCACACATTTAAAATCTTAATAAGGGCGTATTTGCTTGGTTTTTGATTAGCTCTTAGCCATGCAAACGGAACTATAACCAATGCATCTAGAAGCAATATCCAAATTACCAGGTTGATGTATTTAGCATCAATATCTATGTAACTGGAGATTTGATTTTGAAACAATAATGCAATTAAGAAGAATACGAAAGAGGATATGATTAATGAGATTGTAGAAGTTCCTATAACTTTCGCTTTGTCTTCTTCTTTATTAAAGAATCTAAAAAAGGCCGTTTCCATGCCATAGGCCAATATAACATTGAACAACACAAAGTAAGAGAAGATAACCGATACTTTACCGTATTCAGCTGGGCTAGCTAAAACCGCTTCACTGGTATACAAGGGTACTAACAGAAAACTTAACATCCTTGGCAAAACCGTTGCCAAACCATAGATAAAAGTCTGTTTAAAAAGAGATCTAAATGCGCTCAAGTAGTAAATTTTCTGGGCTAAAATTAAACTTTTAAAACAAAAAAACCTCACTTAAAAGTGAGGCTTTATATCTTTCTAAAATTGGTGATCTAATTATTTAAAGCTTCAGCACCTCCAACAATTTCAAGAATCTCGTTTGTAATTGCTGCTTGTCTGGCTTTGTTATAAGTAAGTTTTAATTGATCTCTTAACTCCGTAGCATTATCTGTAGCTTTATGCATAGCCGTCATACGAGCACCGTGTTCTGATGCAAATGAATCTCTAATGGCTTTATAAAGCTGAGTTTTTAATGATTTTGGAATTAAAGTTTCAACGATCTCAACTTTTGAAGGTTCAAAAATGTAATCGAGATTAACATTAACATCCTTTTCAACAGGTACAATTGGTAAAAACTGCTCTGTCATGATGATTTGAGTTGCCGCATTTTTAAAATGGTTGTATACAAGCTCTATCTTATCGAACTCACCTTCGACAAACTTTTCCATGAGCATTTCGGCAATTTCAGCAACATTATCAAACGTTAATTCGTCAAAAACCTCACTTTTGTTAGCTATGACCTTTCCGCTTTTTTTGAAAGCATCATTAGCTTTTTTTCCAACTGCAAGTATTGAAACATTACAATTGGGATAGGTCTCATTTATGAGTTGACTCGTTTGCTTTATAATGTTAGAATTAAAGGCACCACATAACCCTCTATTTGAGGTAATAGCTACAACAAGCACATTTTTCACTTCTCGTTGAACTGAAAATTTACTTCCGCTATCAGCGTCAAGTGTTGCGCTTAAGTCTTGTAATAGCTCAGTCAATTTATTTGAATAAGGACGCATAGCTGTAATAGCGTCTTGTGCCTTCTTTAATTTTGCAGCCGATACCATTTTCATGGCACTGGTGATCTGCATCGTTGAAGATACTGACGATATTCTATTGCGTATTTCTTTTAAGTTTGCCATCCTTTTTTTAATTCAGATATCTAAACGTATTTAGCAGATAGATCTTTTGCAACTTTAGTTAAGGTATCTATAACCTCATCAGTTAATTTACCTGCTTTTAATGTATCTAGTACTGGTCTGTGTTTAGCATTTAAGAACTCTAAATAATCTCTTTCAAATTCTTTTACCTTCTCTACTGGAACATTTCTTAACAAGTTCTTAGAACCTGCATAGATAATTGCTACCTGATCTTCAACTTTAAACGGGTCGTTTTGAGCTTGTTTTAAGATCTCAACGTTTCGTTTACCTTTTTCAATTACATTTAGCGTAACCGCATCTAGATCTGATCCGAACTTAGCAAAGGCTTCAAGTTCTCTATATTGTGCTTGGTCTAATTTGAGTGTACCAGCAACTTTCTTCATTGATTTAATCTGTGCTGAACCACCAACACGAGATACCGAAATACCTACGTTAATAGCTGGTCTTACACCAGAGTTAAATAAATCTCCATCAAGGAAAATCTGCCCATCTGTAATAGAGATTACGTTTGTTGGGATATAGGCCGAAACGTCACCTGCTTGTGTTTCAATAATAGGTAATGCTGTTAATGATCCACCACCTTTAACCACTGGTTTTAAGGCATCTGGTAAATCATTCATGTTCTTAGCAATATCATCATCATTAATCACTTTTGCTGAACGCTCTAACAATCTAGAGTGTAAGTAGAACACGTCACCTGGATATGCCTCACGTCCTGGAGGACGACGAAGTAATAACGATACTTCACGGTAAGCAACCGCTTGTTTAGATAGATCATCGTAAACAATAAGTGCTGGTCTCCCTGTGTCTCTAAAATATTCACCAATAGCAGCTCCTGCAAACGGTGCATAAACCTGCATTGGCGCAGGATCTGAAGCGTTAGCAGCAACAATTGTAGTATAAGCTAGTGCACCTCTATCTTCAAGCGTTTTTGCAATTAGCGCAACTGTTGATGCTTTTTGACCTACTGCAACATAGATACAATATACTGGTTCGCCAGCATCATAAAATTCTTTTTGATTTAAAATGGTATCAATACAAACCGCTGTTTTACCAGTCTGTCTGTCTCCAATAACAAGCTCACGCTGTCCTCTACCAACAGGGATCATGGCATCAATAGATTTAATACCTGTTTGTAATGGCTCATTTACAGGTTGACGAAATATAACACCTGGTGCTTTGCGCTCTAATGGCATTTCATAAAGTTTTCCACCTATTGGTCCCTTACCATCAATCGGTGCGCCAAGCGTATCTACTACACGTCCAACCATTTCCTCACCAACATTAATAGAGGCAATTCTATTGGTTCTTTTTACGGTTGATCCTTCTTTAATTTCTTTTGAAGGGCCTAATAGTACAATACCGACGTTGTCTTCCTCAAGGTTTAATACAATCCCTTCAAGACCACCTTCAAATTCTACTAATTCACCATATTGAGCATTAGATAATCCGTATGCACGTACAATACCATCTCCAACAGTTAATACAGTTCCAACTTCATCTAATGAAGCGCCTGCTTCAAAACCAGATAATTGTTGTTTTAAGATTGCTGATATTTCAGCTGGTTTTACTTCTGCCATTTTTGTTCTTATTATTTGAATATTTTAATTCAGTGTAAATTCTCTTTTTAACTTATTCAGCTTGTTTGCTATACTAGCGTTGTATTGAATATCACCAACTCTTAAGATAAATCCTCCTAAAATTGATGCATCAATTATATTTTCTAGTTCTACTTCTTTTGAAGTTAATTCTTTTACTTTCTTTAAGACTTTTTCTTTTAGGTCTTTAGTTAATGGAACTGCTGTAGTAACCTTAGCAATTTGTGTTCCTCTTAATTCATCGTATAACTGATTGAATTTAGTAGCTACATCTGCAAGCAGATTAATTCTCCTATTTGCTATTAAGGTATTGATTAAGCTGTTTGTAATCTTGTGTTGACCTTTTAATACTTTGTTCAGTACCTCTTTTTTGTCTGACGATCTTACAACAGGGTTTTGCAACGATTCTCTAAGACCTTTATGCTCAGCAAGGATATTAGTGATAGTAACCATATCATTACTTACGGCTTCAAGACTCTTTTGCTCCTGTGCTAACTCAAGTGCTGCTTTTGCGTACCGTATTGAGGCTCTAGATGCTGTCATTGTATTAATTTAATGTGGTTTCAGATAGCATATCTTCAACAAGTTTTAATTGCTTGCTGTCTTGTGCTAATTCTTGTTTCACAACCTTTTCTGCTATTTCTATAGATAATTCTGCAACATGATTTTTTAATTCATTCATTGCAGATTTCTTTTCACTTTCAATGGCCGCTTGGGCTTGCTCAATCATTTTACTAGCTTGAGTTTGGGCTTCCTCCTTTGCGTCTGCAATCATTTTGTTCTTCATGTCTCGAGCATCTTTTAGCATAGCTTCGCGCTCGGCACGTGCTTCTTGTAAAATGCGCTGATTGTCTGCATTGAGATTTTCCATTTCCTGACGTGCTTTCTCAGCAGATGCTAAAGCCTCTTTTATACCTTCTTCTCTTTCACTTACGGCTCCTAAAATAGGTTTCCAAGCGAATTTTCTAAGGATAAATAGTAAAAGAAGGAACGTGATCAACGTCCAAAACACTAGTCCAAATTCAGGTGTAATTAAATCCATATGTTTTTATTTTAATAACTTAAATTTTAAAAATACAGAAGTAACCAACCGTTACTTCTGTATTTTATTAGGTTTAGCCTTGTAAGAAAGCAACAACAACACCAAATAGTGCTACTGCTTCTACGAAGGCAGCTAGAATTAATGCAGAAGACTGAATCTTTCCGTGCATTTCAGGTTGACGTGCCATAGCTTCCATAGCAGATCCTCCAATTCTACCAATACCAAGTCCAGCTCCAATAGCTGCTAAACCAGCTCCAATAGCTGCGATTCCAGTAATAGTCATAGTTTAAAATTTAAATTAATTAATGATGCTCTTCTTCAGTTGCCATGCCAAAATATAAGGCTGACAAAATTGTAAATATATATGCTTGTATTGCCGTAACAATAATTTCGATAACTGTAATAAATAATGAGAATGCCACTGATACAGGTGCAATTGCCACTGTCTTAAACACAAATATTAAAGACATAAGTGCTAGAATGATAACGTGACCTGCTGTGATGTTTGCAAATAAACGTATCATGAGAGAGATGGGTTTTACAAACATCCCAATAATCTCAATTGGCATTAAAAATATTTTCATTGGTACTGGTACGCCAGGCATCCAAAAAATATGTTTCCAATAATTCTTATTACCACTAACAGTTGTAATAATGAACGTTAATACAGCAAGTGTAAACGTAAACGCAATATTTCCACTTAAGTTGGCACCATTAAGAATTGGAATTAATCCAAAGATGTTATTAATCCATATAAAAAAGAATATGGTCAATAAAAATGGCATATATCTTTTGTATTTGCTTTCACCGATCATAGGTCTAGCTATCTCATCTCTTACAAATACAATTAATGGTTCTACGAAACTTGCAATACCAGAAGGTACATACTCTTCAGATTTTTTATATCGTCTTGCTGCAGATATAAACAATAGTAATAATACTGTTATAGACACCCACATCATGAAAACGTTTCGTGTAATAGAAATATCTATAGGTCTTTCCGCGTTAATTAGGTGATGATCTTCATCAAACTTTACTTCAGATTCACCTTCGTTAAGTACATAAACTTTTTCGTGAAAATTAACAAATCGTTGACCATTCTTCTCAACAATAACCTCACCATTATAGTCATGATGAAATTCTGAAGACATAAATGTTGTTAGCCCTTCATCGGTCCACAATATAACCGGAAGTGGAATAGAAATTGGGTGGCCATTAATATCAATTATGTGCATCCCGTAAGCATCCTTAACGTGATGCAAAATCATCTCTTTTGGATTAAACTCTTTATCGCCTTCAGTTTCTTTTTCACTAGATGCGAAGCCAAAACTAAAAACCGCTATAAATAGCGTAAAAAACAGTCTCTTTTTTAAGGTGTTTAATGTCATCATTATGGGCTTGAAAATACCTTACTCTAAATTCGGTGCAAATGTACGTACATTAAACGAATTGACAAACAATATTTTTGCTATATTTTTACTGGGTTTAAGAGGGATATTTTTAAACCGACAAAATGTGTTAAACCATAGGCTAAAGGCCTATTTTTTATTGTTTTTGCAAGAAGGATGTTAAAGCATATACTTCAAAAAAGAGATAAATAAAGTATGGTGCAAAAAAATTCATGACATCGGGTTGTTTTCCATCAATGTCTGAAATTAATAATGGCAGAAGAAAAACCACGGAAAGTATCATTTTTAAAAGTGTTAGGCCAGTAAACAAATTAAAAATGCTTTTGTTGCCAGCGGAATACTTGTAATTAATCAGCGTATAAAGTAGAGCTGTAATTATAAAATGGAATACATAGATCTGCCACACTGGATAAAAGAAGCTAAAATCACTGAAAAAATAGTGAATAATAAAACTGTGAAGACCAAATACTACTATGGATAATATTATAAGTTGAAGTAAAAATCCAAATTGTCTCTTTTTAAAGTCTTCCATTAATAATGATCTTGTGTTTAGTCTTTTGAAGCAGAAATAATTTGTCTAATTACAAATATAATTGAGGCAATTACAGAAATAAGTGCCAAACTTACTGAAAATAGATTGTGCTCGTTAGGATAATACTCGTCTAATTTTACACCTGCAAAAGTGCCGAGTCCTATTATGGCAAACATTTGAATAGCCATGCCCGAAAACCGAGCATAACTATTAAGCTGTTTTTTCTGATCCTGAGGCTGTTTCTGGTTTGGATCCGTCATTAGCAAGAGATTTAACAGCGCCTTTCATGCTACACGTTGCATTAAAATTAGCACCTGGTTCAACGGCTAACTTACTAACCTGTATTTCGCCTTCTATGTGCGCTGTAGCTTTTATTGATAGAGTGCCAGACAATTGCATTTTTCCGTTAAATGTGCCTTCAAAATCAACAGTATCTCCTTTGAGAGTGCCTTTAATTAAGCCTGATTTACCTACCACGACCTTTCCTGACGTAATAACATTTCCTTCTACGGTTCCATCTATTCTAAATGGGCCTTGGCTATTGATGTCACCTACTATTGTTGTGCCTTTAGCCACAATGTTTTGTTGGGTATTTGTTTCCATAGTCTTTTTGGTTTTTTTATCTGACGAAAACATCTTGTTTAGATTTGGTTATTGTAATTTTAAATATGCGTTTAAATTTTTGTGTCTTTGAATTATAGCATAATTTGGTGACGACACCGCAAAGTATGCTTTGGTTATTTTTGGCTTTTCGTTCTTATCCAGATTTTCTGCCAGTAACTCTGCAAAGCCAGACGCTCCTTCAATACTTTTTAAGCCATGTACCACTACAAAGGTAACATTCTCATTATAAACATCTTTAGAGACTGATAAATCGAAGTATCTGATCTTTTCTACTTCTTCTTCAAGCGTTGTGATAAAGTTTTTAATCTCCTCTTCATTCTCATCTTCAAATTGATAGATGACATTAAACTTTGATGTCTCAGAGTCATCTATGAATTCTGATTTTTCTAACACAGGCATTGCATTTGCCAAAATGTCTTGCGCTTTTTTACCTTCTTCTGTGTTTGGATAATTCAAGGCAATGAAGTTTATGGCCTCTTTATAACTTTCTAAACCATACAGCCTTCCTTTTGCAGATGCTTTTAGGATCTCAAATTTTGGAAGTATTGGATCGCCTTCAAAAATCAACGCTTTTTCTTCAATAAGTGCTATGGCTTCTGTATATTTTTGATCATCAAAGAGCTCAAAAGCCCTGTTATAAATAGCCTCTGGACTATTTTCGTCCCTTTGCAACTCAAGCTCTGGATTCAGAAGTATTTCAGCATAGCGCGACTCAGAATAATTTGTAATAATATCTTGTTTTATTGCTTGTGCCTTGCCTGTTTCATTTAATAGTTCATAGAGGCGATAGAGATTATATTTACTCGGCAGAATGAGTCTCTCTTCTGGGTTAAAGGTTAATAGGTTTTCTAATTTTGATTGCGCTAAGCGATATTCACTAAATTTTTCTTTGTAAATAATTCCTAGTTGATAATACGCAAAGTTTCTTTCTTTAATAATGCTATCTATGACTCTAGGTTCTGTTGGGATTTGAGAGATGTAAAATTGAGGATCGAACTGCTTTACGTCACCTCCAATGGCTGTTACGCTATCTGTCGCTGTGGTTGCTAATGCTGACCTTTGATCTGACAAACGCCAATTATCTTGAAGTTTGCGATCTCCCCAAATTTTAATAAACTCGTTTTTACCAAATGCTACTATCGTTGGATTGTAAAAGTAAAATGTTTGGCCAGAGCCTTTTATTCCGCCAACATCTGCACGTCGAGTTGCAGCATTATCCGTGGTGTTTTGATTTAGTCTAGCTATTTCTTTAGCGTCCTTTTTGGCTTGTTCTTCCCTCAAGGCAGCTTCTTCTTTGAGTTTGTTGGTGAGCTCTGTGAAATACGCTAATTGCTCGTCTTCAGAGTAATTAACTAAAGTAATAATACTGTCATTTACTTTAGCTATATCCTCATAATAAATAACATCCTCAAGGTTCTCGCGTTTTTTCTTAATTGCTCGGTATGGCCTTGTATTTACCATCATACTAGTAAGTGTACTGTCGTAATAAGCGCCTGCTGTTTTGTAGAGTGTTCTATCAAAATACATGTCGCCAAGAATGCTATAGTTACGAGCGTTTAAGAATTTATCGCCTCTACTTGCTCTTAAAGATTTGTTGTAATAGCGTTCTGCCACACTATCAGCTTCTATTTTAGCATGAAATTGACCAATCTCATGATAGATTTTATCTAAAAATGGACGGTTTTCTCTGTTCTCTTCTAATTCAGTGAGATACTCTTGAAACTCAATGATGTTTCCGTTGTCGTAATCAAAATTTCTGGCTTTAGCTAAATGTGCATTGATGTAGTACGGTCTTGGTATTTTTCTATGCAATTCAATCACTTCATCAAAAGCCATATTGGCGCTGTCTTTGTGATTTAACATGTTATAGAGCTGCCCTTTTATAAAGTTGAATCTGCCTTTTTCGTTTTTCTTCCTAGTGGATGCTGCAGCGATTTTTAGATGCACTAATGCGCTATCAATTTCTTTAATATTTAGATAAACTTGAGCCAGTGTTGCATTGGCGTCTGCAAGATCCTGATCGTCTAACTTTTCCTGTTCTAATAGTCTAATGAGATTTTCCTTAGCAACTTCATTGTTCTCTAAACGCATATTGGTTTTTTCGCGCCATATTTTTGAGTGATTGATCTTATCACTAGCCGGATATTTATACAAGATATAATTGAATGCCTCGAGAGAAGGAATAAAACGCTGATCAAAATATCGTGCTTTGCCTAGTAATAAATAGGCTTCATCAATTTGTGGATTACGTTCTTTTCCATCTATCATCATGCCATGTGTTTGCACTGCTTTGATAGCTTTTTCTTCGGCTTTTTCAAAATCCTGATTTTTGCTTTGACCCGGTAAAAAGACATCCTCATTGACTTCTAGCCGTTCAATAGGTAAAAGTTCCCAAAAATTATCTTTGTAGGAATCTGCAAGCGCATCACGACCTCTCTCTAAGGCATTGTAACCATTAAAGAGTATATTATCTCTGGTCCCGAGGGCATGAAAATTGCGGTTTATGAACGTATCTTTTTTGCGAGAACATCCTTGTATTAAGATGACGCTTAATAGTATAAGTACAATATGTGTTGTTTTCTTCAAAAAAAAAGGGCTTCGTTGGTTTGTAGATAACTCAAAACCAATGCTATTATTATGTTTAACGGTAAAATTAAACATCTTTTTTAATTAACACCAAAATTGCCCTTTAAATGAGAGGAGTACTCTGTCTTATTCTTCTTCTTGAACTGCTGTGAGATTTCCAGCAAAATAAGACTCTAGCTCTTTTAATGTTGCGGCGTTGGTTTCTAGATCTTTTATTATTTCGCCCTTTTCTAAAACCACTATACGCTCGGAAACATCTGTAACATGCATAAGATCGTGGCTTGACACCAAAATGGTAACACCCTTTTTCTCAGCCAATTCTTTAATAATTTGTTTTAATCTAATTTGAGTTGTAGGGTCCAGGTTTGCAAAAGGTTCGTCTAAAATAATGACTTCTGGATTACCAATTAATGCACCAACAATGCCGGCTTTCTTTTGGTTTCCTTTACTTAAATCTCTGAGATATTTCTTTTTACCAAGGATCTCACCATTGAAAAAATCTTCAAACTGCGAAGTAAGCGCATCTACATCTGCCTTGTTTTGGCCTCTTAAATCTCCAATGAAGTAAAAATACTCTTCTGGTGTTAGGTATCCAATTAGAAAACTTTCATCTATAAATGAAGATGTGAATGGTTTCCAATCTTCACTCTCATCCACAACAATTGTGTTGTTAGTTATAGATCCTGTAGTAGGTTTTATTAAGTCTAGTAGTAAGCTAAATAGCGTTGTTTTGCCAGCGCCATTGTTTCCGACAAGTCCAAAACTCTGTCCTTTTGGAATGGATAAGGCATCAATGTCTAAAACCTTGTTACCTTCATATACTTTTGAAATGTTATTTACTTCTATCATAACTTAATTTATTATGTGTCTTGACTAAAGGCGTCAATCATTTTATATTTTGAATTTAAATAGCGTTTTGTAATTATTCTCATTAATGGATTATGGAATACAATGCCTAATATTCCTAATATAATTAGGGTTGCAATACCAGCTTCAAAATTCACAAGCCAGTTGATAAGCGCAAAGATGATCATTGGTAATATCATCAATGGAAATCCTATTAACCATTGTACCGCTCCTGTTCCTTGATAATTAAAGGCAGCGCGTTGATTAAGGTCTATTTTCTTGCGATTATACGATCCTCCGAGTAAAATGACGTGCGTATTAACGCCAATATTATAAACGGCAGCGGCAAAATGCGCTATTAATATCTTCCAACCAAAAAATACATAAGGTATGCTTAAGACAAAAAGCAGTATTACACTAAGACTCATCAGTGTGAATTTAGACTTAAGGTATTGCTCGTACTTAATATTTTGACTCATTAAGAGCTTGTAGTATCCACTGTCCCAAGCTGGCACAAACTGTCCAAAATTGATCAGGAAAATTCCGGTAACAAATATGCCTATAAAAGGGAAAAACCACACCATATCTCGATACATAGGTTGCGGGTAAAAGAATAATCCATACAACAAACCAATAACCATGATAAAAACAGATGACCTGGTACGTTTGTTTCTCCAAATTAGTCTCAGGTCTAATTGCATAAAGGGTGCAACATCTCCAAATTTCTTGGTCCATTCTAAATTAGATGCATTGACTTCTTGTGCCTTTGATTTTAGGGAGCTATCTAAAAATAACTTTTCTCTAAGCAATTTGTAGTTAGTGACATATACCAAGCCTAAAACTGCTGCTGGGATAAGTATTAATATAGAATTATTAGAGATAGAAGTCATTGCACTACCTAATAAGTCTGTAAATGAAATTAATTCAAAGTAATTGAGAGCAAAAAGAGATCCTGCTATTAAGATCAATGGTAAGATGGATAATTCTTTTTCTGCAGAATAACTTTCAAGTATAAAGTTGAAAAAGTTAATAATTAGTGTTATTAGAATAACTAGGAGTATCCAAGTAAGAACTACGCTCGCAGAATAGCCATCTATTATTAACATTATACCAAAAGGTATAATGGCAAATAACGGTAAGAAGTTAAAAAACGACATTGCAGATTTACCCAACACAAAATTGACCACTGAAGATCGTTTTATAGGCTGTGTTAAAAAGGGCTTTACACTCATTACAGGTAATTTCTGAAAGAAAAAACGCATCATAATATCTGCAAGAATCCAATAAAAGAAATAATTATTTATAATAATGAAAGGGTCTTGATCTGGGAAGAATTTTTTAAGCACAGGCAAAAGTGCAAATCCCATAACCAAAAAAACGGCAACGAAATACAGAGCAAAAAATACCAACAGAATATTAAGCGCTATGCTTTTTTGCCAATACGAAGACCTAAAATATTGTTTCCACTCTAATGAAAGAAAGTGTTTTATCATGGTGCGGTTGGTTTTTAAATCAAAAGCGTATAACTAGTTTTTAATTACTATGTTTTTGAGCAATTTGCTGTACTTCCATGCCCCAACTTTGTCCAAGCATCATTCCTTGCTGAGATAATGAGAGTTGTTTAGTTGCTAGCTTTTTTCCAAGATCTGTGTTGTAAAATTGAATGAGTTCTTTAATTTCATCATGCGTAAACTCTCTCATATATAACTCGGCAATATCTTCATAGAGACCTTCTAATGTGGCTTCTGCTTCAATTAAATACGCTTCCTTTTTATCCTCGGGAACCATTGCGCCAATTTGTTCAATAGCGCTTTGAAATGCACTGGCAGAACCTGTTAGCTTAATAAATTCTACGGCATCTGTCTTAAAACTATCTTGGTCTTGGGCAAACAGCTGAGTTGATAAGGTTATCAAGCAAATCAATAAAATCTTTTTCATAGTTATACGTTGTTTAATTTCGATTTATAAGTGACTAAAATCAGAAAAATGTTACAAAAACAAGCTAAATTTAAATGACATAACTCTAATAATTCTTATTAAATTCTTAAAATTAGGTAATTCAGAAGGTGCTTGTTTATTTTTGCGCCATAAAATTACGTTATGTTAAATTTTAATACACTTAATATAAAATCAATTCAAAGAGAAACTGATAGCGCCATAAAATTAACGTTTGAAGTTCCCGAGGCACTGCGCTCTGCTTATCAATTTAAAGCAGGACAATATGTTACTTTAAAAACGACGCTTGATGGTATTGAGATACGAAGAGATTATTCTATCTGTAGCTCTGTATCTAGTGGAGACCTCTGTGTTGCAATAAAAGCAGTGAGTGATGGCACATTCTCAGTTTATGCTAATGAACATCTAAAGGAGAATGATCGTTTAGAAGTATCTGAACCCAATGGTCGGTTTGTTTTTGAAGCAAACGCCGAAAAAACAAGAACCATAGCTGCCTTTGCCGCAGGAAGCGGTATAACACCTGTATTAAGCATCCTAAAAACACTGCTTGAAGATGAGCCGTTTAGCAATTTTATCTTGGTCTATGGTAACCGAAGTTTAAAGGACACTATGTTTTTAAATCAATTGACGGATTTAAAAAATCAATATGGTAACAGGTTGCATCTTCATTTTATCTTCAGTAGAGCACAAGAAGATGATGCTATGTTTGGTCGTATTGAAAAAAGTACAGTGAATTTAATCGTTAAAAATAAATATGCGCAAACAGCTATTGAACGATTTTACCTCTGTGGACCAGAAGAAATGATTGATGTTGTAAAAACGACCCTTCAAGACAATGGTGTAAAACCAAACAATATCAACTATGAACTTTTCACCACCTCAGCGACTAGTGACGATGCAACTAATAATCCTGAAAAAGAAGGGATATCTTCTGTTAAAGTGATTGTGGATGATGAAGAGTTTTCATTTAGCATGCAACAAAAACATTCTATTTTAGAAGCTGCATTAAAGCAAGATATTGATGCGCCATATTCTTGCCAAGGTGGCATTTGTAGCAGTTGTGTGGCAAGACTTACAGAAGGAACAGCAACGATGCGCCAGAATAATATACTAACAGATGGCGAGGTAGAAGAAGGATTGGTCTTAACCTGCCAAGCACATCCTACCAGTGCTTCAATCGTTGTGGATTATGATGATGTTTAAACCAATGCTCTAATTTTCTCAATAACCAACTTTGGGTCGATACTTGCGGCAGCTAATTCGTAGTCTTTAGGATATTTGTTACCGTAAACGGATGTTGGTATGGCAGGGAACTCCTTTCTATCTGGTAGCAGCATGTATTCTGATGGTTGATTAAAAGGCGCAAAGCCAGCATAAGGATGGGTAACACCCCAAATGGTAACCGTTTTAATGCCATAGATAGCCGCCAGATGTGCGTTTCCTGAGTCCATAGAGAGCATTAGACTAAGATTTGATATAATCTGAAGTTCTTCTTCTAAAGACAGTTTACCAGCAATAGAAATGGCGTTATTAAATTCATTTTCAATCTCTGATAATAGTTCTATCTCGTGATTGCCACCTCCAAATAGTAAGACCTTGTAATCTTTAACAAGATCTCTAATCACTTCTTTCATTAAAGCCAGCGGATACATTTTACCTTTATGCGCAGCAAAAGGTGCAATGCCAATTAATTTTTGATTGGATGAGGAACAATAGTGCTTCAGTTTTAGTGATAAACTCGCTTTTTCCGTAGGTGTCCAATTAGCTAAGTTTACAGGATAACCCAAGATGTTAAATACATCTGCATAGCGTTGATGTGTTGTTTTTAAGGGCATAAACTGAGACCCATTAATTAACGCTCGTTTTTCTGTTCTCCCTTTATCTATTTGTTTGGTTTTTACATTTAGAAAAATCTTTAGGATGTTGCTTCTCAGTACGTTATGTAGATCAGCAAGGGCATCTAATTGCAGTGGTTTTAGTTTTTTGGATAATCTATACAAACCTAAAACACCTTTATGTTCATTTTTAAAATTACCTTCTACCACTTGAAGTCTTTCAAGGTCCTTAAATATTGAGGCAAATCCTTTTTTGGTAAGAACGGTAATCTTTAAATGTGGGTATTGGTCACTTAAAACTTTTAGTACGGGTTGCGCCATTGCCACATCGCCTAATGCAGATAATCTAATGACTAGAATGTGCTCTGTTTTATTTGACATCAATGTATGTCTAGCTACAATGCGCGAATTAGCTTTATTTTTGAGCTCGGAGTACAGGGTTTAGCTCATCATCATTATACATTTTCATTTGCTTATAAACCTTCATGTATTTGTCTCCATTAGAAATGTCTTCTAATAAATCATCTATGGCTTGGCTGAGGTCTTTTCGTTGCTCTAATAGAACATTAAGTTTCTTTTGACATGCCGCCTTATGTGTGTCTGTGGCATCTTCTCTAATAGTTTCTAAGCGCATATGGTATATCTTAAGAGCCAATATTGAGAGTCTGTCAATTGCCCAGGCTGGACTTTCAGAATTAATCTTTGCGTTTGGCTTTACTTGAACGTTTTTATACTTATCCAAGAAATAACTATCAATATATTCTACGGTATCGGTTCTATCTTGATTAGACGCATCAATTTTCCGCTTTAATTCTAAAGCAGATTCGGGATCGATATTAGGATCTCTTATTATATCCTCATAAGCCCATTGAACAGTGTCAATCCAACACTTTCTATACAGCAAATGAGCAATGGTATCCTCATCCTTATTGTATTTATTAAAAAACGGTTGGTCTATTGAATTTAGGACCTTATATGTATCAATGGCATCCTTAAAAATAGCATTGGCTTTATCTGAAAACTTCATAGAAAATTGTTATTTTATGCAAATATAGTTTGAATATTTAACTTTAATCCTAAGGCCAATTTTTTATGCAGGTTCATAATTTATCAGAACACCCATCGCTATTAAATAATTTCATTGCGGAACTTCGCGACCAAAAAATTCAAAAAGACAGACAGCGCTTTAGGCGCAATATTGAGCGTGTAGGCGAAATATTGGGTTATGAACTTAGCAAGACTTTAAACTATTGCGAAAAATCTGTTGAAACACCTCTTGGAACCTCAACTGAGCAGATTATAAAAGATGATGTGGTCCTCTGTTCTATTTTACGCGCAGGCGTTACCTTACACAATGGCTTACTCAATTATTTTGACAATGCCGATAACGCCTTTATATCTGCATATAGACAACATCATGAAAATCCTGAAAGTTTTAATATCATTGTAGAATATCTGGCCTGCCCAGATCTTAATAACAAAACCCTAATATTGGCTGACCCAATGTTAGCTACAGGGCGATCAATGATCGAAACTTATGAAGCCTTAACCCAATTTGGCACACCTAAAGACATTCATCTAGTAAGCGTTATAGGTGCTCAACATGGTGTAGATCACGTCTCTAAATTTTTTGGAGACAAAGCGCGTTTATGGATAGCCACAATAGACAAAGAACTTAATGAGAAAGGTTATATTATTCCTGGCCTTGGTGATGCTGGCGATTTGGCTTTTGGTAGTAAACTACAAAACTAAATCCACAATAGGGGCCAAAATAATTAATGATATTAAAGCTTCTTTAAACCATTTTTCTGAAACAACTTCTAGAAAGTTCGCCATAAGCAATGCAAACGGCACAAAAATAAAAAACTCCTCAGCTCCACTTTTGTTGTCTGAGATTACCGCTAGCACCAAAGCTATTATTGCATAGACAATTATTAAATTATAAGACGGTCTTAATTTTTTGGGTTTGTCACTTATTGTTCTGATGTAATAAAATAAGATCCAAACAAACAATGTATAAAATATAGTTAAGGAGATGACTTTGCCCAAGTCGTTATATACGGAAAAATCAAAACTCATGGGTTGTAAATAATTCTCATTTCCTAAGAAGGTGTCTGTAGTAATAATATTAAAAACCACATATAATATGGCAACAGTAATTAAAGCAACAAAGGGGATAATAATATTTTTAAAGTCGTTCTGGTAAAAATATATTAGTGCTGCTAAGACAGCTATGAAAAATAGAATTGACCAAAAGTAAAAAAGTGAAGCTACACCTATCCAAAAGGCCGCATCAAACAATTTCTTCTTAATATTGATTTTTGAATGTAAGCTTATAAGACGTCGTAACGAAAATAGTATAAACAAATTGGCAATAATGATATCAGAAAAAAGCAAGGATTTAGGAAACATAAAGAACAATAACCCAAAGGTCATCAGTGCATAGCTATTCTTTTTGCTTAGAAAATTTTTAGATATAATAAAGTCAAAAACAAAGACAAAGAAAAGTACTAACGTATATTTAAAGAAGGTTTTAAGAATTACATTGGCTTGAAACTCTGGCGCTACTACAGGATAGTTTACAATTATAAATACAATCGATATTGCTATGGCAACTATAACAAAATTGATTGGTTTAGATTTACTAAAAATACTTGTTATCATTAACTCTTTTTGTATTTTTGCTCTGTAAATTTAATGAGATATGAAAGATTTCTTCTACGCTATTCAAGATTTATTTGTTAATACCCTTTTTGCGCCTTTAGATACTCTTAGGTCTATTGAGTTAGAAAATTGGGTTTTAGCCAACATTATGTCGTGGGTCTTTTTTGCAATTGGCATGGTTGCATTTATTTATTGGATGATTCAACTTAGAAAGTTTGACACCAGTAACGAAGAAGACAAAAGCATTACCTCTCATTCTTACTTATAGGTCAAAACCAATATCCTTACGGTAATACATCTTATCAAACGATATCTTTTCGATACTTTGATAAGATTTTTTTATGGCTTCTTCATAAGAATCACCAAATGAAGTGACAGCTAAAACTCTACCACCACTAGTTACTATAGTATTGTTTTGGATTGATGCGCCAGCATGAAACACTAGCGAATCTGACACGTTTGGTATGCCATTAATGAGTTTGCCTTTCTCATAAGACTCAGGATATCCACCTGAAACTAGCATAATTGTTGTTGCTGCTTTATTATCTATTTCTAAGCTAATAGTATTTAAAGATTGATCTTTAAAAGACTTAAATAATTCTACAAGATCCGTTTTCAATCGTGGTAAAACCACTTCGGTTTCTGGATCACCCATTCGTACATTGTATTCTATAACCTTAGGATCGTTGCCAACCTTAATAAGTCCAATAAAAATAAAACCTTGGTAAGGAATGCCGTCCTCTTTAAGTCCATTGATGGTTGGCTTAACAATGCGTTCTTCAATTTTATGCATGAAATCCTTGTCTGCAAAAGGAACAGGTGAAACTGCGCCCATTCCGCCAGTATTTAATCCTGTATCTCCTTCACCAATACGTTTATAATCCTTTGCCGTTGGCAATATTTTATAATTTTTACCATCTGTTAACACAAAACAGCTTAATTCAATACCATCTAAAAACTCCTCTATAACAACTGTTTGGCTAGCTTTACCAAACTTAGCATCTACAAGCATTTGCTTTAATTCTTGCTTTGCTTCGTCCAGATTATCAATTATTAATACGCCTTTACCTGCGGCAAGTCCATCTGCTTTAAGCACATATGGAGGTTGTAATTTTTCTAAAAATTCATAGCCAGCTTCTAAGGTGTTCTTAGTAAAGCTTTGATAAGCAGCTGTAGGAATATTGTGCTTTATAAGAAATTGCTTTGCAAATTCCTTGCTGCCTTCTAATTGGGCTGCTTTTTGTTGCGGCCCTATAATTAAGACATGTTTTAGCGCTGCGTCCTTTGAAAAGTAATCGTGAATACCTAAGACCAAAGGATCTTCTGGCCCTACAACAACCATGTCTATTTTATGTTTTAAAACACAGTTCTTAATAGCTTCAAAATCTGTAACCGATATATTTAGGTTGGTTGCAATATCATTGGTTCCGGAATTTCCTGGCGCTACAAATAATTCCTTACAACGTGGACTCTGTGCTAGCTTCCAAGCAAAAGTGTGCTCTCTTCCTCCCGAGCCAAGTACCAAAATGTTCATAACTGTAAGTTGTTTGGGCAAAAATAATTGGTTTTAACCTTAAAAAACAATTAATTTACACAAACCTTTTATTACCAATTTTCTTGCGTTTATTTGAT
>JABDIQ010000101.1 GCA_013003655.1 Winogradskyella sp.
GCCCAAGCTTCAGCCAGTGGTTTATCTACCATGATTTCGCAGTCGTAATTAACGTCTTGCTTAATAAGGCCTAAAAGGAAAAAAGCAATTACCAAAAACGCTATTATTCCTAGTATGTATTGTAAAATTTTCATTGGATTACATTTAATGGTTAGTATTTTATTTACTGTAGGTGAAGTATGGCCTTACTCACATAAGTAAGTGATTGGTTATTTAAATTTAATCAATTTTGAATTAATGCCTATTAATTTGAAGTAATCTCATTACTTGCCGTTGTTAATCTAGCCCGTCAAGAAAGGTCTGTATATAAGTATAGTATTTGTCTTTTTGATCTAACCAACCATAGTGCCCACATTCATCTAAAAAATAGAGTGTAGCATTAGAAAATACATCTTTGGCCGTATTGGCTACTGAGGCAGAAAGCACATCTTGTTTGCCCTGCAGGATAAGAACTGGTTTATTAAACGCTTTTAATGCGTCCTTACAGTCGTATTCAATGCGGTGCATATCATTCCAAACCAATTGATTAATGGTCATGTTACCTTGCATTAAACGTTGGCTGACCTGAGGAATATGCGCTTTGTTATACACATAAGTTGATGCTAGGATATTATAATACTGTTCACGATTAGTGATGCTGTTTTCAGCGCGCATCTTTTGTCTCCAATACACTAGAGAATCTCGTTTTTGTTGTGTTAATTTAGCATGGAGATTAGCTTGAACATTGTCTAATAAAGCCAGATCTAGCCCTCCTGAAGATGAATGAATCAAGGCAACAACGTTTTCAGGATATTTAGAGGTATAGTAATTAGCTAACATGCCACCAAAGGAATGACCTAATACTATCCATTGTTTTAAGTTGAGATCTGTCCTGATACGTTCCATATCCTCAACCATAAGGTCCATGGTCAAAGTAGTGCCATCAACGTGATTCAATGTAGATTGGCCTGTGCCGCGCTGATCAAATAAAATAGAGCTATAGCCCATTGCTGCAATGGACTTTCCCAAACTCATAAAACCTTCACTGCTAAATCCTGGTCCGCCATTAATAATTAATAGTGATGGTCCTTCACCTATGGTCTGATAATGTATTTTGCCATCTGCTGTGGTAATGAAATGAGATTCTTGAGCCAATAGTAATTGGTTTAATAAAATGAAACAAAGGCATTGTAGAAGAATTTTCATAGTTAACTAAATGAGGTGTCTAAAGTACAAAATGTAACCAACCAGATTGTCGGTTTTTATATTATTGCGTTATTCAAACTTACATTAATCATTTATGACAGATTCAGGGTGTATTTTATTAAATAGCTTTCGCTCTGTGTTTAAATCGATGACATCAGTTAAAGCTTTGACTTTACTTTAGCGCGTGCTAAGGACAGATCAATATCGTCGATAAGATAGGTGTTCATTATTTTTTTTATCCATTGCACTGATTCTTCTTTTTGTTCGTCTAATGCTAAGGCAGTTGCATATAGTTGTTGTTCGTAAGGATTGATTAGCCCATTAGATTCTAAGATTTCTCGGGCCTCGTTAATGCGTCCTTCTTTCAATAAGAGTTTAGTTTTTAATTGCACATAATGTTCATTCTCATTAGATATGGCCACTTTATAATTCTGTAAATGATCCATAGCGTCGTTGTATTCATTTAAATAATACTGAGAATAGGCGTTATAATAATGCCTTAAATCTCGAACATTTTTCAAAGTGGTTTCTCTAGAAATATTATTTTCCGCAAAATTTAGCCATTCCTCATATTCACGCATTCCAGTATTAAAATCACCCGACTCAAATAATAAATTCGTTTTTCTCAAATACGACATATAAGCATGAAATAGTGGTTCGTGTTTAGTTTCATTTTTTAAACCTAACTGCTTTTGTTTTTCTAAAACTACTATTGCCGAATCTAATTTATTCTCCTCTATGTAAGATACCACTCTTGCTCTCCATTTATGTCTAAAATTATAATCACTAATAGTACTAAAGTCATCTAATTTGTCTAATTCTTCTCGTGCAGCTTTAAATCTATTTAGATAGTTGAGGTTTGCAGCAATACCTATTATTGACCATGCACTAGTTGAATCTTTTTCCAAGGCTTGTCTATACATTTTTATTGATTCTTCATGCTTGCCTAGTTGCATGAGAATCTCAGCATAAGTGTTTTTAGGATCAGCTAACTCAGGGAGAAGTTCAACATTTTTTAATGCCATTTGTTCTGCATTTAAAAAATCATCGTTTTCCATATAGGCATAAACCAAATCATCAATGGCCAATGTAAATTGTTCGTCTAGTGAAATTGCTTTTTTTAAGTAGGCGATTGCGGAATCAGGATAAAAATTATTGTGATGATGATTTACAAAACCAAACATATAATTGGCATAGGCATCATCTGGATATAGATCTACTAGTTTATTAAAATATTGGTATTCTGTTGAGTCACCATCCTGGGTGCCATAATACATATTCCTCGCTTTTATCCATAGTTGTTCCCCATCTGAAGCAAGTGGTGCGTACTGCATTGCTTTTAATATGTTTTTACGCCTTTGCTCAAAATTTTCTGAGATCATTCCTTTCATCATATAAGCTAGTGCAAAAGTAGAATCCTCATTCAAAGCTTTATTTAGTTTTTCCTCAGCGCCAACTATATCATATTGCTTCTGCAATTGTCGAGCCTCTTGATAAAGATCTTTGGCTTCGCTAGATGTGGTGGTTATAGGTATATGTTTTTGTTGTACATCTTGAGAACAACTACAAAAAAAGACAACAATAATCAGTAAGAACAATTTTTTTAATAAATGGTATGGCTTCATAGCATCTAAATTATAAAGTGTAAAGTACATTAATAGTTCCTTTTAGAAGAATTTAAGAAAAATGCCTAGATATTGGAAACTGGTTTTACTAGTGATTCCGGTAAATATTAAAATAAAATACAAGTCTGAGTAGGGTAAAATTGAAGTTAGTTGTCTTATCTATGAAAGTCAGCTTTAAAGGCTTTCAAAAGAAGGATTAAACTTAAGAATTATGAAAACGTTAAAGATTGTATTAGTAATTTTTGGATTAGGACTAAGCTTTATAGCGCACGCTCAAGAAGATAAAGCGTCGTATTACGAAAAACGCGCCAAAGAAGACGCAAAATTTGAGCAGGAGTTTAAGGCAGAAAACGAAGAAGCAGAGGAGGCGTTTTGGGAAGACCAAAAAGCCTATGAAAAGAACTTAAAAGAGAGAGATAAAAGAGCGTATCGTGCTTATATGAGAGGAAAACGTGATGCCTATGCAGAACATTACGACGATTGCCATGGTCACCATCATAGTCATTATTATTATCATCATGCTTCATACTATTATCATGAGTATCACTACCACAGATACCCAAGAAGAAGTACATTAAATACACGCGTTAGACTTGGCGCGCCTAGGGTTAGAATAGGTTTATTCTAATAGTTAATTATGTTATGGTTGATAGCAAACCACCTTTTTTTAGATAAAACTAAGAAAGGGTGGTTTCATCTTTTGTAGTGATGCGCTAGGTGAGTAGTTTGTTTTTCAATTACTCATAAATTAGGTAACTAACTATGCTTCGGTTAGTGTTTTCCACGACTTTAGTATGGTGTCTTCTCGCACTAAAATAGCGTTGGGATCTAATTCCACCATATCTCGTTGTGATTGAGGGACAGCGTCAGAGGTCCACCAGTTGTAGGTGTCTTTTATGGATTCTACTAATGGTCTTAGTTGCAGCCCATTGGCCAGGCCTTTTTCATTATTAATCTTTGCCGATCCGCTATTGTTACCTGTTGGTAATATCCAAGGTACGATTCCATAAATATCATGCTGCATTAAAAACTCATAATCATCTACTTTTATAAAGGTATTGTCTGCTGTAAACGCCTGTTGCGCTTCCTCCACAAATTCATAAATCGTTTGGTCTCCTTTTGGGCCAACAGCGTTAAATGTTCCTGCGTTTTTATCTTCTAACAAGCGAATCATCCATTCTGCCACATCTCTAACATCAATATACTGCACCCTGTCATTTTCTTTACCAGGCACTAAAACTTCACCGCCTTTACTCAAGCGAATTGGCCAATGTATAAATCGGTTGGTCTTATCTGCTGGGCCAAACATATAGGTTGGTCTTACAATGATGGTTCTGTCTGCACCAAATTGATTGATGGCTTCTCGTTCTGAGTTTGCCTTCATGATACCATACTCATACTCTATAGTTTCGTAGCGGTCTGTAATACCTTCAGGCATGTTTAATACGAGTTCCGTGTCTTCTTTAATGTCACTTCCTAAATACGGATAATAAACACCAGTGGAAGAGGTATACAGGTAGAGATCACAATTTACTTTTAATAGCTTGGCTGATTGCTTGGTCCATTCTGCATTATGGCCAGAGTTGTCAATGACCACATCCCATGATCTGTTTTCTAAAGCTGTGAGATTATCGTTTCTGTCTCCAATAAGCTGTTCTACCTGTTTAAATTTATCTTTAAACAATGATGGTTTTGTTTTGCCTCGTGTAAAAATAGAGACCTTATGACCTCTGTCTAGAGCATAAGCCACCTGATGGAGTCCTAAAAAACTAGTGCCACCCAGAATAAGGATGTCTAGCGACTTGGGTTTCGCGTTATTTGATGTGTTGTCTTTTGGTTTAGAATCACAACTGGATAAGTTTGACCATAAAATGGGCAAGCCTAAACCAAAAGTAACTCCTGTTCTTATAAAGTCGCGTCGCGAGTTGTTATGTTTCATAATAATTGATGCATATAATTGATCTTATTTCTTTACCTCAAGAGCCTCATATTCAGAAATGCCTAAGCCATTTTCAACCACATACATTTCGGGTTTACCAACAGCAACGCCTTAGTTTTTCACTCATGAGATTGTAGCGTATTTTTCTAAAAAATTTTATCATTGGTTATCGGTTGGTTATAATGACACACAACTATTGTTGTGCTTTCGTTAATTTACTTCATGATTTAATCATTAACTATTCTAATTGTTTGTCAATCATATCCATAATTTCTACAAATTCATTTCTCAAAATAGGACCTTCTTCAAAAATCCCTTGTAACGCAAAGCCTATATAAATCATTTGATTTTGAAATTCTCTTGACGGAATAACTTTTAAATAATTGATACTGTCCTTAAATCGTTCTTTTTTCGTTCTAGGACGTTTATAAAATGAAAATGTTTTAACAAAATAAGGCTCTACATTTTGAGTGGTGTAATCCAAAGCATATAGTTCATCATCTATATAGTCAACAATTACATCTTTTAATTTAGCAATTCTAATCTTTAGATCATAATTACTTATGAGTTCAATTTTCCCAGAATTAATTATTGAATTATAAATACCTCTACTAGGATTGAATGTCCAACTCCAATCTACTTTTTTGATTAATGAATCTTGACTATCAAAACTTTCAAGTCTTGGATCTAAATCTATTAACCTATTTAATATGCTATCTCTTACTATATGATAGGTGTAGATACTATCAAATTTCACAACGTTTTCTTCTAACTCAGAGCGTAAACTTTGAAGTATTTTTTGCTCCTCGGAATTAATATTTCGTTGTTGATTCCAATTATTAATTTGTAACGCAATTAAAATTCCAATAACGACAAGAACTATTTCTCCAATGGCATATTTAAGGTACTTTCCAGTTTTGTTTTCACTCATAAGATTAAATCTTATATGTCTAAAAAATTTAATCATAGTTTCTGATTTTTCCGCAAGCGGCTATCTCAACCAAAGGTCTCCCAGACTTTTGATTTTGCTTCATTTCGACTACGCTCAATGTGACAGCAAAATTGAGTTTCGATAATTTAAAGATTTTTTTCATTGGTTAGTGGTTGGTAATAATCAAGCACAACGGTCTCGGCTAGGAGTATTCGCATGGTTTAAATACTAATTTAAGAAAAGTCAACGAGCTAGAGGTATTTAATTAGGATTTTAAGACGTAATAAGCTATACACTCAGTTGTGCTTTTGTTATTTTTATTTTTCCAAATATTTCAAAATTCTTTTCGCTTTTTGGATATGATC
>JABDIQ010000123.1 GCA_013003655.1 Winogradskyella sp.
GTACTACACACAAAGCTTTATGGAAGCTCGTAACAAACTGTACGTGCAAGAGTGGAATTTAAGAGTAATGCAACCTCAGGTTTACGATCCAAATCTTTACGAATTACAAATAGACTACGATAGGAGATTAGATTACGGCTACGAGCTTAACTATAAATTATATAATTATTTCATTTATTTTCAATTAAAGTACGATCAACGATTGACCCAGTTTGTTCCTAGAATTTAGATTAAATTTGCACAAAAATATTGAATGAAGGAATTCAAGGAAAATTGGGAAATTCAGCAAAATTGGCAACTCTTATTTCCTTTGTTTGGTCTGTTAGGGCTTGGCTATACAAGCTATAAAATATGTTTTAATCTTTTGCCAGATAATAGAATACTTCAAGTACTGGGCGCGTTTCTAGTATTCTTTGTACTCCTTAAACTCACATTATATATTTTCAAAAAACTTGAAGATAAGTGGATTCTAACTTACAGATGGGAAATGATACGTGTTTTCATAGTATTTGCTGTTACAGGTTCATCATCTTTATACGTAAGTAGACCAATTATTACTTGGTTAGGTATTACTAAAGAAAACTTAAATGTCTTTATCTACTGGCTATTATTTATTATCATTGGACTCATATTTTATCAAATTCTCCTAGTTTCTTTCGGTTGGCTGTTTGGACAGTTTAAATTCTTTTGGGAGTTTGAAAAAAAGATGTTGAATAGAATGGGAATTAAGATTTTTAAAAATTGAATTACAATAAGAACATATCATTAATTCTAAGAATCATTGGTGTTCTATTGATTATTGCTGTCTTATTACCATCAGTTGTTAAGTTAAAACATGTTTTTGAAATACACGAGCATACAGTATGTTTAGGCCAATCAAACTCACATGTTCACGAGCTCGATCTTGATTGCCAGTTCTATAAGTTCAAACTAAATAATTCCTATTATTCACCTTTACTTACCATAGAATTATATAGATCAACTATTCATATTGAAAAATCAGAATATGTTAGATCTGTTTTTTATAACAACAGCATCTTTTCCAACTTCCTGCGAGGACCACCATCTTACATGTGTTAAACATCTCAACGTAATTACACATTGTAACGGTTCAAACTATGAAAATTTATTTAGCAGTTACCGCTGCGCTATTATCATTTTACATACACTCGCAAAATTGCAGCAATAAATTAGTGGGTAAGGTCGTGGATTTCCACGATGGCTCGCCTATAATTGATGCTACTGTATATATTGAGGCTTTGAATAGTTACAAAATTACTGACGAGCAAGGCCGGTTTCAATTTAATGATCTGTGTGAAGGCGAAATAGAACTAACTATAAGTCACCTTAATTGTGAAACTAAAACGTTTAATGTAACAATAGATGGAAACACAGCAAAGTCATTTGCTTTAGAACATCATATTCAAGAACTTCAATTAATTGAAGTAACCGGAGTTACCAATAAAAAACTCACCACTTCCGCTCAGGAGTCATTACTTAAAGAAAAAACTATTACTAAATATAGTGCTTTAAGCATTGGCGATGCCTTAAAGGAAGTGCCTGGAGTTTCTTCAATAAATACTGGCAATTCTATCGTAAAACCCATGATAAATGGTATGCATAGCAGTAGAGTGCTGATTGTAAATAATGGCGTTAGAATGCAAGACCAAGAATGGGGCATTGAGCATGCGCCAAATATAGATGTAAATACAGCAGGACAAATTTCTGTCATTAAAGGCTCAGGGACATTAGCTTTTGGCGGAGATGCAATAGGTGGCGTTGTTGTCATTAAACCTAGCAAAATGGTCACTGTAGATTCACTATATGGCACAACTACCGTAACTGGTCAGTCCAATGGTCGAGGCTACAACCTTAATTCAAGTTTAACCAAAACAACAGCCAAAGGGTGGTATTATAATATCCAAGGGAATTACAAACGAAACGGCGATTATAGATCACCAGATTATTTCCTTACGAATACTGCTAGTAAATCTTATGGATATTCAGGCGGTTTTGGGTATAAATCTTTAGAACGAGGGCTCGATGTTTTTTACAGTAGATTACAAAATGAAATTGGTATTTTGAGATCTTCTCATATTGGTAATATTGAAGACCTAGTGATTGCAATTAACAGTCAGGAACCGACAGTAATTGAAGATTTTGACTATACGATAACTGCGCCTAAACAGGATGTTAACCACCAGTTATTAAAAATAAATCTTTACGAAAGATTTAGGTCTTTTGGTAGACTTTCCTTGCAGTACGATTTTCAAAATAATCATAGATTAGAGTACGATGTAAGGGTTGGAAATGATAGAAATAAATCTGCTTTAGATCTTAGATTGAAAACGCATACACTATCAGCAGATCTTAAGGTTGATTCAGACAACACGCTTGAATATAACTTTGGACTTATGGGGCGTTACCAAAACAACTTTGCAAATCCAGATACAGGTGTACGTCGTTTAATTCCAGATTATGACAAATACGAATTTGGTACTTATGCCACGGCTGTTTATCAACTTAATGATAAAACTAGTATTGATGCTGGCATGAGATACGATTTTGTAAGGATAGATGCTAAAAAATTCTATCAGACTAGCCGTTGGGAAGAGCGTAATTATCAAGAGGATTTTGGTGATTTAATTATTGAGGATTTTGGCACACAAATATTAGTCAATCCAGTATTTAATTATCATAATCTGTCTGCCTCTACAGGTTTGAATTATGCGTTCTCAGATAGTAGCGAGGTGTTGTTTCAATACGCTTTATCGAGCAGAGCTCCTAATCCGTCTGAATTATTTAGTGACGGCTTGCATCACTCAGCAGCACGAATTGAATTAGGTGATTTAAGGTTGCAACAAGAAGTGTCTAATCGCGTAGGAGGTTCATATAACTATAAGTCTTCAGATTTTGGTTTTAATATAGAGGCTTATTATAATTATATAAATGACTTTATATACTTAGAACCAATAGGAATAGAGGCCACCATTAGAGGTGCTTTTCCGGTTTGGAATTATAGACAAAATAATGCTGATTTTTTTGGAATAGACCTAAGCGCTAATTATTCTGTATTGGAAAATGTAACACTTACAAATAATACGTCCTTTATACAAGCAAATGATTTAGACAATAATAGACCTCTCATTGATATTCCACCAATAACTATCATAAACGGTCTTACAGTGTCCAAACCTAAATGGAACGATTTATCGTTAAGTTTAAAGAGCGAATGGGTGTTAGAACAACAAAATTTTCCGGATAATAATTTTGAAGCCTACATTCCAACAACTGAGGAAAATGTACTTGTAGATATAAGCTCACCTCCTCCAGCCTATCATTTAGTGCACTTGTATTCTGAAGCAACGTTTAAAATATCTAAGACCTCAGAGCTAAAAACGTCCCTGAGCGTAACCAATTTATTTAATACAAATTATAGAGCATATCTTAACAGACTGCGATATTTCGCTGACGATGTTGGAACCAATGTTCTTTTACAAATTCAATTTAATTATTAATCATTTAAAAATAATATTATGAAATCAATAACATATGTATTCATTTTAGCACTAATTTCAGTTTTAACATTGTCGTGTTCATCAGATGATGATCCTACAATAGTTAACGAAGAGGAAGTAATAACCACACTGAGATTAACCTTAACACCAGAGCAAGGCGGAACAGACATCGTGTTTCAAACTCAAGATCTAGATGGTGATGGTCCAAATGCACCAGAAACTACGGTGTCATCTCCTTTAAGTGCGTCTACAGCCTACACTGGTACCATTCAATTGTTGAATGAATTAGAAAGTCCTGCTGAGAATATTACGCTCGAAGTACAAGCAGAAGATGAAGAGCATCAGCTATTTTATACTTTATCAGGTAACGGAAATGTTTCTATAACCTATACGGATCAGGACAGTAATGGTAATCCCGTAGGCCTTAATATTGTGCTCAACTCGGGCGATGCTAGCACTAATTCATTAACTGTCACTTTAAGGCATGAGCCAAACAAAGATGCTGTAGGTGTCAGTGATGGCGATATAACAAATGCTGGTGGAGAAACAGATATACAAACAACTTTCAATTTTACCGTTGAAAATTAAAAACAAAAAGCACTCTTAGGAGTGCTTTTTTATTGGTTTGTTTGTTACAAAAACATAGGTATATACCCACATAATAGTGAAGGTAGGTATAACATCTAACATGGGTAATGCTTCTTCTATAAAAGAAACAACGGCAGCAATTTTGCCCGGAGTTCCTTTATAGAGTTTGGTCATTATATAGGCTGATAATGGTGCCCATAGAAAGTCAAACGGAGGAAATATTAAGGAGACGTAACCTAAAGCATCACACAAAAGGCTTAAGCCTAATAGTTTGTATTTATTCATTAATTTAATTTTACTAAATAGGTACAATAAATATACCAATTACTAATTATAGGTTACCATCGGTGTTTCATTGTTACAATTGCACAAATCTTTTAACTTTTCATTAGGAGCATAAATTTAATGAAGACAGTAGTTTTGCTGTGTAATAATCTAACTCATTACATCCTCACAATCAATTAAGAGTTGACCAATGAATCGTTTAATTCTCTTTTTTCTCTTTATTTCGCTGCTTGCATCTGCACAAGATAAAAAGAGGTTGAACATCATTAGGACTGATACAGCGCCAAAAATAGACGGGATACTTAATGATGAGGCTTGGACGAATGCAGAAATAGCAACTGATTTTGTTCAATTTGAACCTGATATTGGCAACAGCCTTTCAGAAGATAAAAGAACCGAGGTTAAGGTTGCCTATGATGATACAGCTATTTACCTCTCCGCTTATCTCTATGATGACCCTGATAAGATTCTAAAGCAGCTTACAAGTAGAGATAATTTTGGACAAGCAGATTTCTTTCTTTTTGTTTTAAATCCAAATAATGACTCCCAAAACGACACCTACTTTGTTGTGTTTAGCTCAGGCGTACAAGCAGATGCCATAGCAAATCCAAGTATTGGTGAAGACTTTAGCTGGAATGCTGTATGGGACAGCGCTGTACAAATTAATGATGATGGCTGGTCCCTAGAAATGAAAATACCTTACAGAACCTTGCGTTTTGCAGATCAGGAAGAACCTATTTGGGGCGTACAGTTTCATAGACAGTTTAGAAGAGATCGCGCTCAGTTCAGTTGGAACCCAATCGATCCAACACAAGGAAATGTAGGACTTTACCATGGTGAACTTGTTGGATTAAACAATATAAAACCTCCTGTAAGGTTAAATTTATACCCTTTCACCACTGGCTTATTTAACACATTTGACGGTGAGACCAATACAGACCTAAGATTTGGTATGGACTTAAAGTATGGTATTACTGAAAATTTTACTCTTGATGCTACACTGATACCAGATTTTAGTCAGGCAGGTTTTGATAATGTAGTTTTAAATTTAGGGCCATTTGAACAAACATTTTCTGAACAACGACAATTCTTTACCGAAGGTGTAGATCTATTTTCTAAAGGCAATTTATTTTTTTCAAGACGTGTTGGCAATCGACCTTCTGGCGACCTACAACTTCAAGATAATGAAGAAGCTGATGTACCAGATGAAGTTAAAGTTCTCAATGCCCTAAAGGTCTCTGGGCGTACTAAAAATGGATTAGGGATTGGGATTTTTAATGCCATTACAGAAAAAACAACGGCAAAAATTACAAATACCGATACCAACGAAAAACGTACAGAGGTCGTTGAACCTTTTACAAATTATAATATTCTAGTTGTTGATCAACAGTTTAATGGTAACTCATCGATCAGCCTTATTAATAGTAATGTAACACGTTCAGGTAGTTTTAGAGATGCCAATGCAACAGCACTAGTTTCGGATATAGTCAATAAAAGAAACACTTACAATATTGAGACTGAGTTAAGAATGAGTAATGTTAATTATCAAAATAGCTCAACCGAAACTGGCTACAGCACCTCTTTTGAAATAAGTAAAGTTCATGGCAACTTACGCTATGGTGTTGATCATAGATTTGCCGACACAAAATTTGAAATTAATGACCTTGGCCTTCAGTTTAGAAACAACTATAACAACTTTGGCGCAGATATATCCTATCAAACATTTGAGCCTTCAGGAAATTTAAATCGTTATAGAATTAATGCTTATTACAACCATAGAAGGCTTGCCAATCCTGGAGTTTTTACAGGTACTAATTTTGGAGCGAATTATAGAGCGACAACACGCAATCTAAACAACTATAGAATTAGGCTCAATATTGAACCCGGAAAACAATATGATTACTTTGAATCACGAGATGGGCGCTTTTTTATCTATGAAAATTTTGTAAGCACTGGCGCATCAGTTTCAACTAATTATAATTTACCATTTGCTATAGACCTGCGTGGTAATATGGCGGCATTGTTTGAAGATGGTAGGGATTTGTTTGCCTATGACTTTGATATAGAACCTAGAATGCGATTTAATGACAATCTTTTGGTGGTCTATAACTTAAACTATGAATTTAGAAATGGCGCCAGAGGTTATGCCACCTTCTTTAATGATGAGCCTATTTTTGGTGAACGCAATAGGCAGATTATGACTAATAGCATCTCTGCGAATTACACATTTAATCCGTATACAGTACTTGCTCTAACCTTTCGTCATTATTGGGATACGGTTAAGTATGATACTGAATTATTTACGCTACTCGATAATGGTAGATTAACAACAGACTCTGGCTATACAGTAAATAATGTTGGCGGTAATCCTAATATCAACTTTAGCACTTGGAATATAGATTTAAGCTATTCCTGGCAATTTGCTCCTGGCAGTTTCCTCACGGCATTATACAGAAATCAATTATTCAATTTTGATGAAAACGCTGATGACAGCTATATTCAAAGTTTAAATCAATTGTTTGAGCAACCCATAAGTCATACCTTTTCGTTGAGATTACAGTATTTTATAGACTATAAAAATCTTAAAGGAATCTTTAAGAAGAAAAATGCATCATAATTGCGGAAAACGGTTTAATGTAGTATGTTTACAAAGCATTTTTAAACTATGATAAAAGCAATAAATATTCACAAGCATTATGGCGACCTTCATGTATTAAAAGGCGTAGATCTTGAAATTAAAAAAGGTGAAATTGTTTCTATTGTAGGGCCATCTGGTGCAGGTAAAACCACGCTATTGCAAATCTTAGGAACATTAGATCATGCCGACTTAAAAGCAGATGCCGAATTACACATAAATAATAACGAAATACACAAATTAAACGCTAAAGCGATTGCCAAGTTTAGAAATAAGCATATCGGCTTTATTTTTCAATTTCATCAATTACTGCCAGAATTTACAGCTTTAGAGAACGTATGTATTCCAGCATTTATAAACAAAACACCTAGAAACGAAGCTGAATCTAGAGCCAAAGAATTATTAGAATATCTTGGCCTTGCCAACAGGATAGATCATAAACCCAACAGTCTTTCTGGTGGAGAGCAACAACGGGTTGCGGTTGCAAGAGCATTGATAAATAATCCAGATATAATTTTTGCAGACGAGCCTTCTGGAAATCTTGATACCGAATCTGCAGATCAACTACACCATTTATTTTTTAAGCTCCGCAACGAGTTTAAGCAAACATTTGTAATAGTCACACACAATCAGGATTTAGCTAATATGGCTGACCGCAAATTGACCATGGTAGATGGCAATATCAACGGTTAAATTCCATTGCTTTTTCAACATCAGCCCAGGTACTCCAAATAGCATTTAAATAGATTTTAAATTGAAGTGAATCCTTGGTGTGTTCAATTGAGTCAAACAAATCATGCATCTCCCCTCTTAATGTATCATGATTATCAGTAACCTCTATCATGTTTTTCCAAGCCTCTATATGCGATTTAAATGCCGTTGTAAATTCATCTGGACACGTTGAAAAATCAATACTATTAATGACATCCGTGTAATTTATAATCGTTTTGGATAATGATAACTCAACACAATCAAAATTCCTTTTCTTTCCTAACGAATCATCTAGCTTAATTACTTGATCTATACAATCGATTGCTTTGGTCTCATTAGATTTACAGCTTAAAACCAATACCATAACCCATAAAAACACTAAAAGACGACTTACATAGTACATTGCTAATTTTATAGATCATTACACTTCTATAAATATACTATTTTACACTTGTAATTTCATCTTAATACATTTAAAATTAGACCAGAAACTGGGTAATAAATAATCAAAACGCGTAACTTTGTAAAGCTAAATAAAACGCACATAATATGAGTTATAGGATTGAAAAAGACACCATGGGAGACGTGAAGGTTCCTTCAGATAAACTATGGGGTGCACAAACGGAACGTAGTCGTAATAACTTCAAAATAGGACCTAATGCATCTATGCCGCTTGAAATTATATATGGATTTGCATATTTAAAAAAGGCTGCTGCCTACACTAACCATGAACTGGGTGTACTTTCAAAAGAGAAACGAGATTTAATAGCCGCTGTTTGCGATGAAATAATAGAAGAAAAACACAATGACCAATTTCCATTAGTGATATGGCAAACTGGTTCTGGCACTCAAAGCAATATGAATGTCAATGAGGTTATAGCTAATAGAGCTCACCAGCTAGCTGGCAAAACTATTGGTGATGGTGAAAAGACCATTCAACCAAATGATGATGTTAACAAATCTCAATCCTCTAATGATACATTTCCAACTGGAATGCACATAGGAGCTTACAAGATGATTGTAGAGCAGACTATTCCTGGTATCATTCAATTACGAAACACGCTGCACGAAAAATCGTTAGCCTTTAAAGATGTTGTAAAGATTGGGCGTACGCATCTAATGGATGCAACACCATTAACTTTAGGTCAGGAATTTTCAGGTTATGTGTCTCAATTAGATCACGGTATTAAAGCAATAGAAAACACCTTACCTCACCTAAGCGAACTGGCTTTAGGAGGAACAGCCGTAGGCACAGGTCTTAACACACCAAATGGATATGACGTTTTAGTTGCTAAGTATATTGCTGAATTTACCAATTTACCGTTTATTACGGCACAAAATAAATTTGAAGCACTTGCAGCACACGATGCCATTGTAGAGTCGCATGGAGCGCTAAAACAAATAGCAGTATCTCTTAATAAAATTGCGAATGATATAAGAATGATGGCCTCAGGACCACGAAGTGGTATTGGAGAAATCATTATTCCGGCCAACGAGCCAGGAAGTTCAATAATGCCAGGGAAAGTTAATCCAACACAATGTGAGGCCTTAACGATGGTCTGCGCACAGGTTATGGGTAACGACGTTGCTGTAACAGTTGGTGGTACACAAGGCCATTATGAGCTTAATGTCTTTAAACCAATGATGGCTGCCAATTTATTACAATCTGCCAGACTTTTAGGTGACGCATGTGTTAGTTTTGATGAGCATTGTGCAACAGGCATTGAACCTAATCATGAGGTGATAAAAGAGTTATTAAACAATTCACTCATGCTCGTCACAGCTTTAAACACAAAAATCGGGTACTATAAGGCCGCTGAGATTGCCAATACTGCACATAAGAACGGAACCACCTTAAAAGAAGAAGCTATTAACCTAGGCTATGTTACTGCCGAAGAGTACGACGAGTGGGTAAAACCAGAAGATATGGTAGGTGGATTAAAATAGATATTCAAATATTATTGAAGCTTAAAAACGTCTGCTTTTTAGTAAGACGTTTTTTTTATTTTAAAAATTAAGTAATCTTTACAAAAAAGAACCATGTCTATACTAATTAAAAATATAAAGCAATTAGTTCAAGTACATCATAATAATGTAACGATAGTTAAAGGTGATGATATGAAAACCTTACCTATACTTGAAGATGCTTATGTATACATAGAGAATGACACTATTATAGAATATGGCTTAATGAAAGATTATGCCACTATTGATGCTAAAACTGTCATTGACGCTACGGGCAAACTTGTGCTACCTTCATGGTGCGATTCTCATACGCATTTAGTTTATGCAGGCCATAGAATAAATGAATTTGTAGACCGTATTAAAGGCCTGAGCTATAATGAAATAGCTAAGCGTGGTGGCGGCATATTAAATTCAGCTAAAACCTTACAAGCAACGTCTGAGGACGATCTTTACCAACAATCCTTAGAACGATTAAATCATGTGATTTCTATGGGTACTGGTGCCTTAGAGATTAAGACAGGTTATGGGCTTACCGTTGATGCCGAATTAAAAATGCTACGCGTCATTGACCGATTAAAACAAGAGAGTAAAGCGAATATACAAATAACGCTCCTAGCGGCTCACGCTGTACCAGAGGATTATAAAAACAAACACGAAGAGTATGTAGATTACATTGTTAATAACATTATACCAAAGGCAGCAGAATTAAATATAGCGAGATACATTGATGTCTTTTGTGAAGAAGGCTACTTCTCTGTTAAGGATACAGAACGAATTCTAAATGCAGGAGCTAAATTTCAATTAATACCCAAACTTCACGTCAATCAGTTCAATATTTTAGGAGGTGTTGCATTAGGCGTGGCACACAATGCGCTGTCAGTTGACCATTTGGAAGAATTGAATAATGATGATATTGAAGCATTAAAATGTGGCAATACCATACCAGTGGCACTTCCCAATTGTTCATATTTTTTAAATATTCCATATACACCAGCAAGACAATTAATAGATGCTGGTCTTCCTTTAGCAATTGCAACAGATTACAATCCTGGTTCGGCGCCTAGCGGAAATATGCACCTAGCTTTAAGTGCAGCGTGTATTAAACTTAATATGACACCAGCAGAAGCCATAAACGCTGCTACCATTAACGGTGCCTATGCTATGGGAGTTAGTAATATGTATGGTAGTATTACTAGAGGCAAAAAAGCTAATTTAATAGTCACGACGCCAATGCCTGGATATGAAGCTATTCCGTATCATTTTGGAAATAACTATATTGATGAAATTATTATAAATGGCGACATATTAACATAAAAAAAGCTCAGTATCACTACTGAGCTTTTTGCTATTAACCAACTATTGAATCTATTTCAATGTAAATTCTGAAGTAGATATCAATTCTTTATCGTTAAATACATTAACGGTATATCTTCCAGATTCAAAATCTGCATCATCGTTTGGAGTTAAGTACTCACAGATGTCTAAGTTTTTCTTTTCGTAGTTAAAACGACTAATTAAACTAAAGTTTAAAACTTGATCTTCAAATTGAATTTGATCATTAGCGCCTAATACGTTGTTCTTTGGGTCTATGACCTGAACATATAATTCTTTATCACCAGCTTGTGCTAGATTATTCTTAGCAACAGTGAAACAAATTTTAATCTTATCACTACGTCTAGCGCGCTCTGTTGGGATTTGTCTTCCACTGTTTCTCTCAATAACACCTAAGCCCTTTAAGCCTACGGTTTGTAAAGCAGAAGCATCTTCAACAACTGTTGCTAATTCTGTGTTTTGTACCAATAAAGAATCAGTAAACATTACACGCTCAGCAAGTTGAATTTGTGTACTATCTAATGAAGTAGCTAACAACTCGTTTTCAACTTTTAAACGATCGTTCTCAGCCAATAAATAATCCATTTCTTCCTGTAAGGCTAAAAATTTCTTCTTATATCTAAATAAGCTATTAACACTGTTTTGAGATATTTTTAATGAATCCATTAAACCTTGGATGCGTTCTCTAGCTTCAACTAGATCTTGATTTACAATTTTGTTTTCGCCAATAGCAAGATCATACTCTTTGGCCATGCTACTTAGGTCATCCATGACCTGTTGCTTTTCACTAATTAAAGTTGCTTCTGTTTCTTTTTTCTCATTGTACAATTTTGAAGCGTAAAATCCTGTACCTAGGAACAATGCTACCAAGATACCGAGGGTGATTTTTAAACCTTTTGATTCCATAAATTTTGATTTAATTTCTGTTAATTCTTGTTTTTTAGTTTCTTTATAAAGATTAATTAATTATTGCTGTACTTTTATTTTAATTCTAAAGAGACCTCATATGAAGAATCTTATTGTTTTTACTGAAGCCGAAAAACAATCACTTGTCACTTCACGTAAAAAAGAATCAAAACTAGGAGAACATATTCAATTAATACCTAATCTCACTAATATATACGATGAGATTAGCAATTTAGATGTTTCTTATGTGATTTTTGGAGTAGCAGAGGACATAGGCGTCATTGCAAATAACGGATTATCAGGTGCTTACAGTACTTGGAAGTATGTAAAAAAAATCTTGTTAAATGTACAGAGTAATACAGCTACCCACGCCAAAAAGATTCTTATACTGGGTCATTTAGACTATTCTGAAGAGTTAAACACCATTAAAGCACTCCCTTCAAACAAGAAAAAAACAATCTCTAAAGCTCGAAAATTGGTAGAACATATTGATGCCGATGTCACTCATTTAATTCATACCATACTTAAAGCGAATAAGATTCCTATTGTGATAGGTGGAGGTCATAATAATAGCTACGGAAATTTAAAAGGTGGTGCTTTAGCCTTTAACTCTAAGGTTAATGCTGTTAATTTAGATGCGCATTCAGATTTTAGAGCTGAAGAAGGTAGACATAGTGGTAACGGATTTTCATATGCATTTGCCGAAGGATTTCTGAATAAATATTATATTCTTGGATTACATGAGAATTACACTTCCGACAGAATTTATAAAACCATAAAAAAACTCAAAACTATTGCGTTTAGTACTTATGAAGACATAGAAATTAGAAAATCCACGACCTATAAAAAATCATTAGAAGAGGCATTATTGCATATGGGTGATGAAAAGTTTGGGATTGAAGTAGATTGCGATGCTATTGCTAACATAGCGAGTAGTGCCATGACACCTTCCGGATTTAGCGTAAAACAAGCTCGACAGTTTGTGCACTTTTTTGGGCAACAACCTAACGCATACTATTTGCATATTTGTGAGGCCATTATAAATGAAGATGACAATAACCAAACTGCAAAACTGATAACCTATCTTATTACCGATTTTATTAGAGCCCATGAGAATTAAAATAATTAACTATTCATCAAAATATGCTAAGGACTTTTACGACCTGAACATAGAGTGGTTGCAAACCTATTTTTATGTGGAAGATTATGATAAAGAAGTATTGAGTAATCCATCTACTTATATTATCGATAAAGGCGGCCAAATCTTTTTTGCACTTATAGAAGACAAAGTAGTTGGCACTGTTGCCCTAATGCCAACCAGTGAAGATGCTATTTTAGAACTCACCAAAATGGCTGTTTTGAAAGATCAACGAAACAAAAAAATAGGTCAATTGTTATTACAGCATTGTATAGAGTTTGCCAGAAGTCAATCATTGAAGGCCTTGATGCTATACTCTAACACCAAACTAGAAAATGCCATTTATTTATATAGAAAGTACGGTTTTAAAGAATTACAATTAGAACCAGGATCACCATATGAACGTGCAAACATTAAAATGCAACTAGATCTTTAGATTAATTTTGTTCTATGTTTTTTAGTGAATCTAATTTTCGCTCTAATTGTTTTATTTGTTCTAAAGTTTCGTCCGTTTGTGGTTTTACTAATGTTGAATCCACTCTAGTTTGTGTTATATCAATATCTGTTGACTCGTTGAGATAGAAGTATCCTATACCTTCACTAGCTCTCCATGCTTCATTTAGTTGATCGTAAGCTGTTTTATCCCATTGGCTAGGGCGCTTAACATCTATCCAAATAACATCTCTATATTCTGCATCTATAAGCGCTAGATCTGGTGTTGCTGAACCATCAAACTTATTAGAACCATCTCTAATGGCCGATATTGTTCCTAAAAAGAACATGCGCTTTCTGCCTGCTATATCTTTGATATAAGGCCTAAACTCTACAGGTTTATTGACGGACCAATCATATTCTTTTCGAGATTCTATGACTTTTAGAGGCATGGCCGACACGCCTGCATAACCTTGTTTTTTTGATGCATGATCGTAATAATACATTTTATCTGTGCCATCAGCAGGTATAAATACACTATAGGTTAAACTTGTGCGCTCGTCGCCTATTGGTTCTAAGCCGAACCAATGATATAAGCCGCTGTAGGCATCAGAATTTGAGCCGGAAAAGTCAAAATCTGTTACAAAAGGTTGCTGATTTTGATCATCCGGTAACTCTGGAATCTTAACAGCTGTCTCCATATTCCAAGGAAGCGGATCGCTAAAGCCGCCAAGAAATTTTAAAGATTCAGCTTGAAGCCTTGACACCTTTTCTGAAAGTGTATTCTGCTTTCTTAAAAAAGGATAGTTTTTTATGTCTTCTGGTTTTACAAACGTGCCTTTACCTATGAGAATTCGTTCTAAGTAGTCATTAAAATCGTGTTCGCCATTATCTATAATCATCACGCCTCCAAAGGTTGGATAAGGAAAGAAAAAGCCTCGCCATCTAATTAAACTAACAACTTGAACCCATTCACCACTGTCATTTTTCATATAAAACGTATCGCTTGGTTCGTAGTTAAAAAGCATCCACGGATTAAATCGTTGTACCACAGCATTATATGTGTTACGACTAAACTTTAGGGACTCGCCTATTGAAAATGTAACCGGAATTCTATTTTCGTTAGAAAAGCGAGGAAAGGGCGTTGTACTGCTTACCGCAAAGACTTCTTCGGTATTATCACTAATACGCTGCATAATGTACTTTTCACTAGGTTGGATAGCCATGGTCCATTTATTTTCATCATCTACTCTAACCAAGTGTGGTAAGGATACATCTTTAGTTTCACCAACACTTTCATTAGCCATTGAAAATATATTGCGCAATGGCTGAATGCGTTCGTTTTGTGTTAAAGGCAAATCATTGATCTCTACCCTATTTAAATCGTTAAATACATTATAAGTTTTAAGATAATCGTACATTTTTAAATGCCATCCTAGCACATAGATGAGACCGTAAAAAGCAATTAACCCTACTAATATAAATAAGCGTCCACCTGTGCTTGCGTTACTTCTGAACTTTCTCAGTCCAAATACTAAAACCAGTAAGGACAATAGAATAATAAAAACATACTTTCTAATAAACAACAAACCAGGTTGGTAATCATCTCGTAGCACGAACAATAAAACTATTAGTGTTAAGCCTAATAGAATTAGATTTCTCTTTTGTTTAGCTCCTTTTTGCCAATAAGATTTTATCATTTAAGGTCGTATTGTTATGTAAGTTGTATTTCTAAAATGGAATCATCAGTCGTAATATTGTTATTACATGAGTCCTTTATCTTTAAGTCGCTGGCGAGCGCTTTTGGTTTCTTTTTCTTCGGGCATGTTGCTTTTCTTTCCTTGAGGAGCAGAATGTGGTTCCTCTCCTTTTGTAAAGTCTTCAATAATATCTTTACCTTTTTCTACCGTATCACTTACCAGATCACCTAATGAATCTGACTTTTCTTCTAAAATCTCAGACGATTTAATTACAAATGATGCTAAATATGTACCAATTAGAGTACCTACAGCAATTGAAGAAATTACCGATAAGCCATTAAAGCTGCCAAAAATATTTAATGGTGTTACAAATTGAAGCACTAGAGATACTAGTAAAACCATAGAAACTACAAAGATAAGACGAGGAATAAAGGTTTGTTTATAAATAAAACCCTTGGGATTGTCTTCGGTCATTTGCAATTCTTTTGTATTCACCATTTTATTTAAAAAACGGTAAGCTTTGTTGCTATTAGATTCGCGCCAATACAAGAATATGCCAAATAAAATCGCTACTATAAATATTACAAGTTCTAAACCCATTTGAATTCTATTGTTCTATAAAATTAGTCTAATATTATTATATATTGTTACGAATAATATCAATTACCCATTCTCGCAAAGATTCGTCCCAACTGTCATAAGCTCTATAAAACGCTTCTTTATCATACCAATATAGAAATAGCACATCTTTAGGAGCTATGTTAATTAAAAGTTTATTTACAAGATCATGATTTTGGGCTGACAGTGAAGAATGTGGCTTATGTAAAGCAAAATACAAGGACTGATCTACGATATCTTCTAATTTGTAAACATTACTACGTTCCAATTTTTCGAGATACAATTCTACACTCATCACTCTTATGCGAACTTCCATATCTAATTTATTTAAATAACTTTTAAATAAAGAAGTGTTGGTAAGTATCTCTTTTATAGGATGATCTGGTGTTTCAAGGCTTTGAGCCAGTTCAAATTTTTTAATTCTCTTATATTTTGGAGTGTTTACAATAGCTTCCAGATCGCATTGAATAATGATATAGTCGCGCAATTTCTCCATTAATTCTGGTTGTGCAACGTGGTATATCAAAACGTCATATTCAGTGTCCTTAATGGCTTCTTTGTAAGTGTCTATATCCTCAAATATTAAGATGGGTTTTATAAAATCTCGAAGTAAATAAACACCTTTAAAAGATCTTGTATAGAATGAATTTGTTTCAAATTCTAAATCCTTCAGTTTTAAGGTCCTATTTCTTAAATCTCCATACCGTTTTGCACTTTGTAACAACTTCTTTTGTATATCTTCTTCTATAAAGTTATAGTTACGGTTAAACTCCTCAATTAATTGATATTGTTGTTCTTGTATTTTATCAAGATCTTCAATTAATCGAAAAGACACGATCACCTTATTATATTTTAAAATATCTAAAGGATTATAAAATACATCTATTTTTTGATCGAAGTCTAAACAAATAGCAGAGTCTCTTGTGATATCTTTTATCTCATTCTCATAAGTAAAAAACACCTGTTTCATCAATTCACGATCAAAAGAATGATAGGGCAAATAAATGGGCTTATTTTTCTGTAGTGGTGTAATTATGATACCATGTGGATTAGCATCTCCATGATTTAAATAATGATCGTCCTTACGTTCTTCGGCAATTTCTGGGCTCCACCCGATACCATCAATATTAAACTTAGTTAATTTAGTTTGCTTAAAACCGAGTGTTTTTAAGCATTTATTATAACGCTCAACTAATTTTCCGTTTATAGGAATGAGATCGCTTCTATAAAGGTTGGCCTCTATGAGTTTTTGCATTACAACAGGCTATTTAGTTTTGCATATTGAAGTAAAATGATTGACTTAGCATCTTTAATACGACCGGTTTCAATCATGGCATACGCTTCTTTAAATGGAAGTTTTAATACTTCAATATCTTCGTCTTCGCTATCTAATCCGCCACCTTCACTCACTTTCTGATTCTCTGAAAACTCAGCTATAAAAAAATACATTTTCTCTGTTACTGCTCCAGGAGACGTATAGCCTTCTAAAACTTGGATGGCTGAATTTAGTCTATAACCAACTTCTTCTTCTACTTCTCTTATAATACATTCTAAAGGATCTTCGTCCTTACCTACCGCACCTGCGCATACCTCAATAGATTCTCCATCGTTTGTATCATTAATGTATGCTGGCATTCTAAATTGTTTTGTCAGTATTACTTGGCCTAATTTAGAATTATACAAGAATATTGAGGCACCATTTCCTCTATCGTAACTTTCTCTAGAAACAGAAACCCATTTGCCATTTTGCAGTTTATAATCATAATCTACTCTGAGCAATGTGGCCCATTCATTAGATAAAATATTATGTTTAATATTTTTAAGTCTAGACAACATTATGATTTGCTAATTTGATTACGAGCCTCAGCTTCAATGTTTAGTTGATTGACTCTAGCTTCAACCTTTCTATTAAAGTCGGTATCTGCAATGGTAGCTACATTATCTAAATACCTAATCACCTCCTGTCGTCTTATATCCGAAAAATTTAAGCCTTTCATATTAGATTTCATTAACTCTCGCAGCATATTAAATTTGGTGTCATAATCCTGTTTAAAATAAAGATCTGGATTTGAAAACCATTCTTCCTCCAAATCAAAGTCAGTAAGCCGCAACGAAATTGCTGATTGTATATTTCTAACATCTCTAGAAGAGAAGAACGGAAAAATATCCTGAATGTCCTTGTATAGCGTTGCATAAAACATGTGGTCATTGGCTTCATGCAATTTTTCTACGGTATTAAACACTTGCTTCACTCGTTTTTCTGATGGTTCACTAACCTTCTTTAAAATATCACCCAGAGTTCTTGCTAAACCTTGATCTGATAAGTAATCATAACCTTCAGGATCGTCCATGTTTACAAAATCTGGTATGGTTTTATTGAATTTTCGCCACCACAAATGATCCTGATCTAAGAAATCGTTCTCTGTACGAGCGCCATCAATTTTAAATCTTCCTTGTACTCTAGAAATAACAGCCTTATCTAACATTTCAGGTAAATTGGTAAAAAGGCCAATAGCACTGTTACCATAATTGACAGCGTATGCGCCTTCGGTATACCTTAAGAAAACACCAATAACTTCTTTGACCCCTGCTGATACACCTTGCGCTGTTCGTTCCTGAAGATTGTTTTCTGCATCGTCAATTGGAGCAAAAATAAGTCTGGTTGGGTCTTGTAATGGTTTCATCCATTCTACCATTTTCTCGGCAGAACCGCCTTGGAAAGTACTAATTAAGGTATCTGGCATAGGATGAAATAAAAATGGAATCTCTAATCGATCACAGTGCTCTTTCAAACGTGTTGCAATGGCGGCAATAAGCATACTCTTACCTGTGCCTGGAATACCATAACCCATAAAAACAGGCATAAAACCACCTAATTCCTGGAAGGGATTTTTCTTTTCAGTAAAGTCGTAACTCAACATGCGTTCGGTAAGGCGTCTTGCAAAGTGCTTAGCATCTTTATTACCAACGATCTGTTCAAACTGAATTTGATTAAACTCTACACTTTTGGCAACGCCTTCAAATACATTGTTCCAGCCTGATACTGCAAACTCTGAGTTTTCTAGTTTATAGGTTCTATCGACAATAGTTTCGGTGTATTCTAAGGTGCTTTTTCGTAATTGTATTTCGGCGATGAGTGCCTCAAAAAACACTACAGAAAAATCAATAACATCCTTATCTGATTTGATGATCTCAGGATGATTTAAATACTTATCATAGTAAAACAAATTGCACGATATCCCTTTAATAGGCGACCAAATAGACACTTCTGGTAAACCTGCAAATTTTTGTTTCATTACACTAAGGTCGTCTGAGGCAAATGGTTTTAGATCATTTAAAATCTTATAGGCTATTGAGAATAGCATAAAAGCCGTTGCTGTATGCAACTTACTTTCGTATTCTCGCTTTCCATTAGAGTCTAAGGTGGATTTTCGTTCATTTAAACTAGAAAGTCCAGACGCATCATAATAGCTGTCTCTAATCCAAAGGCCTAGAATAATTCCTTCTTGAACAGCGAACAATGTTTGATTGAGGTAAACTGGCAATGCCACTGATTCTGGCAATAGACGTTTTTTTAATCCCAACACCGTTTTAGAAACCGAAACAACATCTGAAGATTTAGATCCATTATTTGCACGAGATAAGTATAATAATATGGATTCTTCTTTAGGTTCTTTGCTTTTGTTTTTGGCGCGTTGACCTTGCTCCCATTGCACACTCTTTAAATAAGAGGACGCTTCTTCTCTAAGCATATCTAACTCTGAGCGTTTTATCGGAAATGTGGAGCTATGTTGCATATTCTAGTTTTTTATTTCGGCCATTTCAATGGGTGGCTTTGTTAATTTATTGATGATCTCGGCAGTTTTGTTATGTAATAGCTGAATGATACGATGCGGAGCAAAAACATAATTATTATGGTCTATTGCTTGCCATTTCTGTAACGTTTGCTTGCTAAAAAAACTACCTTCTTTAAATTCGCCTCCTGACTTTACGTTATCAACTTTTATTGCAAATGCATAAGACTCAAGAGGAATCTCCTTGTTAGCTATGCTTTCTAAAATAGCGTGGGTAATGTCGTTTTCATCCTTAGCAAACACATTATGCAAAGGACCAATATCTATGCGTTTTATATACTTCGGAAATACATTACTTAGTTTTCTGTCTATGGCATAAGCCATTGCATCTAAGTTCATTTCTCTATCTGCGGACTGTTTAAGAGCTTCATAAATTTTAGCACGCTCATTAAGTGCATCCTTGCCGTCATAATTAAAATACATGAAGCAAACAAAAGGGCGGTTATGTGAAACATCATAAAAACTCCAGCTTACAACATATTCAAAGTCTTTGTTTTTATCAAGTTTAAGAATTTTTCCTTGTACAAACTTGTTGAATATAAATTGTTGTTGTACAGAACTATAATACACGATTGAAGCCGCTTGAAATAGTCGGTTAGATTTAATTGGTTCTTTTTTACGAAGCAGTGTATCTAAAAACTCATCTTTTATTATATCAATAGGTGTTAACTTACTGAGATAGTCTTCTCTCAATGATAGATCATTAAAGAGATACCTAAACTCTAAATAATTTGGAAAACCCGAATCTGTAAGATCTATTTTCATATGATCTTCATCATCGTATTTATATTTAATACGCATGGCATTAATTGAATACAACAATAAATCACAATATTGTTTAAAGAAAACTATCTCAACATCATTACATAACTTTTGCTGCTGCATCTTCACTATGAGTTCTTTAATTGTAAAATCTACCATCTTATGATAGAACTCATACTGTTCCTTAGAATCTAATTTAGCTGAATCTAGCGGTGTTGCAATCATTTTATACTCAACGGATTGTTGAATTAATGTTATGGCTGAAAAAGTCTGTCTCCCTCAGAAATTCTTTGATTAAGACAATAAATCTTCTTCACCTTCAGGTTTTGTTTTAGTTTCCTTCGTCTCTGTATCTTTAGAGACTTGCTTATCTGCATTATAGTAGTCTTCAAAAATCTCTTTCATATCAATACCATAGCGCTCAGCAAAATTCTTTTGAATATCCACATCTTTAGCTCTAATTTCCTGAAGAGCTTCTGCATAACTGCTGTAGACACCTTGCATTACTTTTTCGTGCACTGGAATATTATCCATCATTTCTTGTCGCGCTTTAGCACTTGCCGTATGCATTGCCGCTAATGTTTCGCCAATATGCTCATCGGTTTTTACACCTAGATGTTCAAGAATGGCTGCAAACTCCTGGTCGGTACGAGCTTTAAGCGCAATTACGTAACCGTCATAGTATTTAAGACGTTCCTCGGTATCACTCTTTAATTTGGCACGATGCGTCTGTAGATTGCTGCGTAATGACGTTAACACTTTGATCGTGAGATTATGCTTATGAACAAAACTATCTTTACTTGCGGCTAAGGTTGTGTAAGCATTTTTTAATCCTTCTAGTTCTTCAACCTTTTGCTCTAATTGAGTCACCTTACCTATGGCTTGTGCATACTCAGCAGATTGTTTATCGGCGATGTCTTCTAGCTCCTGTCTAGCCTGCTTTAATAATGCATAATCTGTTTCGAGCTTCGCCTCTACTTCTTTCTTCTTTTCGAGTGCTTTTGTATGATTCTTAGTAGCCTCTACAATAGCATCTTGTAGCTTATCTTCAACCTCTTTTATTTCAATCTCTCTGTCTTTTAAACGCTTAACTGCAGCCTGACTTTTAAAGGACAATTCATTAAGCAACGTTTGAATATCAGCAGATTCAATACGCTGCTGAAACATGGCCTTGGCCTTATTATCTGCGGCATCTCTGTCTTTTTGAGCTATCTTTAATTCTTCTTCGGCTTTAGCGATCTTACTTTTTCGTCCCCAAAGATTATTCCACCATGTGTCTGGTTTATTTCTAGCATCTTCAAGCTCTACATTGGCACGTTCTAAACGTTTAATGGCATCGTCAATAATACGCTGCTCATCAGCATTTAATGACGAAAAATTCTCGAAAATAATGCCTACTTCATCCTGATAGTCAGTAAGGTCCTTAATTGCATCCAGCAATGTAGATCGGTCTTTTTCAGCCATGTGCACCACATCATCAAGAGTGGCATTTAATATTTTTTGTCTTACTTCAGGGTCGTCTTCTTGTGCAAGTTTAGATTTCATGGTATCTATAGCTTTGCCCCAATTAACGTCAACTTTTTCAGTTTTTTCGTTAGAGTTGGTTTCTAATAAATCAAAATCATCAGACATAGTGGATGTAGTTTTTAAAAGAATTAATGTTGATTAAGCAATTTCGGTATTTTTTTATGAGTATAAAAAGAATATCTACATTTAATGAGTAGCAAATGTTATAATATTGTTACAGAGAACACTTGGACACAATGAGTTATTTATCTTTGTTAAAATAACAGACTCACCATGAAAGCTTTACACAATTTTTTAATACTCTTATCAATAACATTAATTTCTCCTCATATAATCTCATCAAAACTCCTAGCTCAAGGCTCAAGTTCTGGAGCTAAAGACACGGTAAAAGTTATTCCTATTTCGCATGGTAGTTTAATTTTAGAAATTGCTGACAATACTATATATATTGATCCAACAGGAGGTGCAGAAGCCTATACAAATTATAAAATACCAACTATCGTCTTAATTACAGACATTCACGGAGATCATTTAAATCTTGACACTCTTAATGGATTAGATCTTAGTAATTCTTTAATTATTGCACCACAAGCCGTGATTGACAAACTACCAGCGTCAATGAAATCAACGACTAAAGTGCTTAATAATGACGATACTTTTAAAAGTGAGGTGTTATCAATTACAGCAATTCCAATGTATAACTTAAGAGAAGAAACGCTTAAATTTCATCCCAAAGGAAGAGGTAATGGCTATATCGTTGAGGCTAGCGGAGAACGCATTTATATATCAGGAGACACCGAAGATATTCCCGAAATGAGGTCATTGCAAAATATAGACAAGGCTTTTGTTTGTATGAATTTACCTTATACCATGACCATTGAAAGAGCCGCGAGTGCTGTTTTAGATTTTAAACCAATAGAGGTATTTCCTTATCACTATAGAGGAACCAACGGTTTTAGCGACGTAGAAGCATTTAAACAGATGGTTGAATCTGAAAATAAAGGCATTACAGTAACGCTACTTAAGTGGTATTAAGCACCAATAACAAACCTATCTCATGTAGGCGTTTTCATAATTTTTCCCTTGAAGTGTTAAAATTTATCGATTAAATGCATTTTATTTAATATTCTTTGTATATTGCATACATAATCCAGATCTATTTAATTTACGCATTATGTTCCGCTCCCTACTTACAAATTTCCTCGTCGTGTCAACAAAATCATTGACCATCATTTTAATCGTTACAGCATCAATATTCATCTTGTTTATCTTAGTTGCAATAATTAAGATGTATAAGCTAAAAGCTGAGAATAAAAAATTGATGGAAACAAATGCATTTAAGAATGAGTTGGACGAATCTTACAAAGACTTTACAGGTGGCCACTTATATGGCGACAATTAATAATTCAATTAGATTAAATAAAAAAGCCTACTAGAACGCAGGCTTTTTTTTATCTCACAAGTTTTTTATACTTAATCCGCTTAGGCATTAAATCACCACCTAATCGTTTTTTCTTATTTTCTTCATAGTCACTAAAGCTACCTTCGAAGAAATAGACTTCAGAATTACCTTCAAATGCAAGAATGTGTGTACAGATCCTATCTAAGAACCAACGGTCGTGTGATATAACTACAGCACATCCTGCAAAATTCTCTAATCCTTCTTCTAAAGCTCTTAATGTATTGACATCAAGATCATTAGTGGGCTCATCTAAAAGCAATACATTACCCTCTTCTTTTAAGGTCATTGCAAGGTGAAGTCGGTTTCTTTCGCCACCTGATAATAGTTTTACCTTTTTGTTTTGTTCACTTCCTGAGAAATTGAATCTGCTAAGATAAGCTCTAGAATTCACTTGTCTGCCTCCCATCATTATTAGCTCTTGTCCATCACTAAAATTCTCCCAAATAGATTTCTCTGGATCTATATTGGAATGACTCTGATCTACATAAGCTAATTTTGCGGTATCACCGACCTTAAATTCGCCTTTATCTGGTTCTTCCTCACCCATAATCATTCTAAAAATAGTGGTCTTACCAGCTCCATTTGGACCAATAACACCAACTATTCCGGCTTGAGGCAGATTAAAATTAAGATCTTCATACAATAATTTATAGCCATAAGCTTTACTTACGCCATTAGCCTCAATGACATTAGTGCCTAATCTCGGGCCATTTGGTATGTAAATTTCTAATTTTTCGTCGAGCTGTTTTTGGTCTTGACTCAATAATTTATCGTAATTCTTTAATCTGGCTTTTTGCTTGGTTTGTCTCCCTTTTGCGCCTTGTCTTACCCATTCTAGCTCACGCTCTAGTGTTTTTTGACGTTTAGATGCAGCTTTACCTTCCTGCGCCATGCGCTTAGATTTTTGATCTAACCAGGATGAATAATTTCCTTTCCATGGAATGCCTTCTCCTCTGTCTAACTCTAATATCCATCCAGCAACGTTATCTAAGAAATACCTATCGTGTGTTACGGCAATTACTGTGCCTTTATACTGTGCTAAATGATGCTCTAACCAGTGCACAGATTCAGCATCTAAGTGGTTTGTTGGCTCATCAAGCAACAACACATCTGGCTCTTGTAATAAAAGTCTGCATAGCGCAACTCGTCTTCGTTCACCTCCTGATAACACTTTTATTTGCGTATCACCTTCTGGTGTGCGTAAGGCATCCATAGCAATTTCTAACTTCGTGTCTAATTCCCAAGCATTTGATGCATCAATCTGATCTTGTAGTTCTGCTTGACGATTCATCAATTTTTCCATCTTATCTGCATCGCTGTAAACCTCTTCAAGACCAAACATATCATTGATCTTGTTGTATTCATCTAATATAGCAACGGTTTCAGCAGCGCCTTCCTTAACCACATCTAAAACGGTTTTAGAATCATCTAGTTTAGGCTCTTGCTCTAGATATCCTACTGTATATCCTGGTTGAAATACTACATCTCCCTGATAATTTTTATCTACACCAGCGATAATTTTTAATAAAGTGGATTTACCTGAACCATTGAGACCAAGAATACCAATCTTTGCACCGTAGAAGAAACTTAAATAAATATTCTTCAATACAGGCGTGTTAGCACCTTGAAAGGTTTTAGTAAGACCTGCCATTGAAAAAATTACTTTTTTATCATCACTCATTACACTCTTCCCTTTAAAGCATTAAACACCCAAGCTATTGCAAAAAAACCAATACCCACAGAGGCAAATCCCCAACCTGCAACATCGTCATATCTAAAAGCGCCCATAGCAATTAAGCCAAGTCCAACAATAATCATTATTGTTGTAGCCCAAGCAAGGACTGTATTTTTATTCATCGCCATATTTCAAAATTATTTAAAGTTAGTTAGAATACAAATATCGCATATTTAACTAAAAAAAGCATTCTGGTGAGGAATGCTTTTATCTTAAACGCCATTAAGTTTAAATCATTGGGACCTCTATAATTATCAAATGAGATTGTTTGGCAGCAAAAATAGCGGCCGAATCAAACTCCGATAGACCTATCGCGTCTCTTTTATCTAGCATAAATTCTCCTACTTCGATTGTTCCTTCTACAACAAAAATGTAAATACCATTATGATTTGATTTTAACTTTAATTCAATCGATTTACCTTCATCTAAAACCGTTCTATAGATGTAGGCTTGTTGACTAATAGGTAAGGCATCATCAATGAGTTTGTCCTTTGGAGCTACAATGGTTTGTAATTTATTTTGCCTCAGGTCACTCTTGAACAACTTTTGTTGATAATTGGGTTTTACATTTTTTTCTTCAGGAATAATCCATAATTGTAAAAAATTAACGGCTTCTGTTTTACTATCGTTAAATTCTGAATGTGTTAAGCCTGTTCCTGCACTCATTACTTGCACTTCGTCAACTTCGATAGCGCGTTTATTTCCCATATTATCTTTATGAGAAAGCGCACCTTTGAGTGGAATTGAAATGATTTCCATGTTTTGATGCGGATGCGTACCGAATCCCATTTTAGGTTGTACTATATCGTCATTCAATACCCTTAATGCGCCAAAATTCATTCGGTTTGGATCGTAGTAGTTTGCAAAACTGAATGAATGATACGATTTTAACCATCCATGATCTGCAAATCCTCGTGTATCAGCTTTATGTATTACTGTTTTCATTTTAACCTCTAATTAAAGTTACTGTTTATCTCATTTTATCGAGAAGATCACTTAATATCTTGGCTTCTTCTTCTGAGATATTTTTTAGTATATTTCTATTAAAATTATCTGGGATTTCATCTAATAGAGTTCGTCCACCTGCTGTGATGGCTATTTTAACTACTCGCCTATCTTCCTGAGATGGAATACGTTCAATCAATTGTTTAGCGCATAGCTTATCCATTAAACGAGTTGCATTTGGTGATCGTTCTATCATGCGTTCTTTAATAGTGTGCACCTTTAAGGCTGAATTTGCACCTTTAAGTATCCTTAATATATTATACTGCTGTGGCGAAATTCCATAGGCTTTAAAAAACTCATTTTGATAACTGTTGATCCAGTTTGCCGTATATAAAATATTGAGTAGAGCCTTTACCCTATTATTTTCAAATTTTGAATTGATTTCTTTAGCTAAATCTCCCATATTTTTTAGGCCAAAACATCGTTATAGGAATCTGTCTTTTTAAAAACCGCATTTGCAAAGGCACATAGCGGCAAGATCTTTATATCACGTTCTCTTGCGTATTTAACCGAACGCTCTACTAATTTTTCGCCCACGCCTTGACCTCGTAATTCATCAGCAACCTCTGTATGGTCTATGATCATTTTATCTGCTCCTGCCATACTATATGTCATATGTGCTTTTTTACTACCATCTCGTTCTATAAAAAACTCTCCCTTATGGTCTTGTTGTTTGTGCTTTATATCCATTTTATAAACTTGTATTAAATTTAGAAACTGCTATTTTTAATTGTGCGTCTAAACCACTGTCTTTAATATGATTATCTAAAAAGTTATCACCAAAAGAAGGTAAACTAAACACGCTAATAATAATAGCATCATGTCGTGGAAATCTATCTTGCGCTATGGACAGTACTGATTGACCGCCTCTAGCACCAGGAGATGTTGCCATGAGTAACATGGGTTTACCAGCAAACGTCTTACCATCTATTCTAGACATCCAATCGAAAAGATTTTTAAATGCTGTAGTATATGCACCATTATGTTCGGCTAAGGACAGCACAATACCATCTGCATTTTTAATATTATCTAAAAAATCATGCGCAACTTTAGGAATACCTTGCTCCTTCTCTAGGTCAATACCATAAACTGGTAATGGAAAATCATTAAGATCTAAAATCTTAACATCTAAGTCTGGCATTAACGAAACAGCATAAGTTACTAATTGTTTGTTAATTGATGTTTTACTATTGCTACCTGCAAAGGCAATGATATGTTTCATAGATTATGTTATAATTTGAGTAACAAACATACGATTAAAATTTTTATATTCCAAGGAATATATTTCCATGTAATATGTTTGAGATATTATAATTGTACTTTTATATCATTCTATTATTCTTTTGTAAATTCGTGTCAAATTTTAATGCTCATGGATATTAACTTCAACAAGAACGAAGATCATAATAAATTACTGCTTTCAGAATTAAAGAAAAGACTATATACGGTATCAAGAGGTGGTGGCGAAAAGAGTATTGAAAAGCATCATGCCAAAGGTAAAATGACGGCTAGAGAGCGTATTGATTATTTGCTCGACTCAAAGTCTAAATCCATTGAAATTGGTGCTTTTGCTGGAGAGGGTATGTATGAAAATTATGGCGGTTGTCCATCAGCAGGAGTTGTTGTTAAGATTGGTTATATACAGGGAAAGCAATGTATTGTTGTAGCTAATGACGCTACGGTGAAGGCAGGTGCTTGGTTTCCTATTACGGCTAAAAAGAATTTAAGAGCACAAGAAATTGCTATTGAAAATCGGTTACCTATAATTTATCTTGTTGATAGCGCAGGTGTATTTCTGCCAATGCAAGATGAAATATTTCCAGACAAAGAACATTTTGGTCGCATCTTTAGAAATAATGCCGTAATGAGTAGTATGGGTATTACTCAAATCTCTGCTGTGATGGGCAGTTGTGTTGCAGGTGGCGCTTATTTACCGATAATGAGTGATGAAGCATTAATTGTTGATAAAACTGGAAGTATTTTCCTAGCAGGAAGTTATTTGGTTAAAGCTGCGATAGGCGAAAGTATTGATAATGAAACTCTTGGTGGAGCTTCTACACATTGTGAAATCTCTGGAGTTACAGACTATAAAGCTAAGGATGATAATGATGCCTTAGATAAGATAAAAAAAATAGTAGATAAGATTGGTGATTACGACAAAGCAGGATTCAATAGAGTAAAATCACTTAAACCCAAAGACTCACCCGAAGATATCTTCGGTATTATACCGAAAAGTAGAGCTGACCAATATGATATGAAAGAGATCATAAAACGATTGGTTGATAATTCTGAATTTGAGGAATATAAAGAGGGTTATGGCAAAACTATTATAACAGCTTATGCACGTATAGACGGTTGGGCTGTTGGTATAGTCGCTAACCAAAGGCAATTAGTTAAAACCAAAAAAGGTGAAATGCAGTTTGGTGGCGTTATATATAATGACTCTGCGGATAAAGCTACTCGATTTGTTGCAAACTGCAACCAAAAAAAGATACCTCTAGTGTTTTTACAAGATGTTACCGGCTTTATGGTAGGTAGTAAAAGTGAGCATAGCGGTATTATTAAGGATGGCGCTAAAATGGTGAATGCCGTAAGTAATTCGGTGGTGCCTAAATTTACAATAGTAATTGGCAACAGTTATGGCGCTGGAAATTATGCTATGTGCGGCAAGGCGTATGATCCTAATTTAATTGTAGCTTGGCCAAGTGCTGAACTTGCCGTTATGAGTGGAAATTCTGCAGCTAAGGTTTTATTACAAATAGAAACAGCTTCACTTAAGAAAAAAGGTGAAACGATTACTAAAGAAAAAGAAGAGGAGCTTTACAATAGAATTAAATCGAGATACGACAACCAAGTATCTCCATATTATGCGGCTGCAAGGATTTGGACCGATGCTATTATTGATCCTTTAGACACAAGAACTTGGATAAGTATGGGTATTGAAGCTGCTAATCATGCTCCTATAGAAAAGCCTTTTAATATGGGCGTTTTACAGGTCTAAAATGGCTGTCTCAACACACAAAAAACCATCGACTTTAGATATTGTATTACTGATATTTGCCGCCGAAGCTGTTTTTATATTACCCTTTGTATTACAACGTATATTTAGGCCAACTTTTCTTGAGATTTTCAATATTAATAATGAAGATTTGGGTTATTGCTTTTCAGTTTATGGCATCATAGCTCTATTTTCATATCTGTTTGGTGGTGCAGTTGCAGATCGATTCCATCCAAAACATTTAATGTCTGTTGCGCTTCTTCTAACTGCCGCTGGTGGAATTTATTTTTCCACCTATCCAGCCTATGATGAACTTAAACTACTTTATGGATATTGGGGCTTTACCACTATTTTTTTGTTTTGGGCAGCTATGATAAAGGCTACCAGAATTTGGGGTGGCCTTAAAATGCAAGGAAGAGCTTTTGGCTTTTTAGATGGTGGACGCGGACTTGTAGCTGCAGGATTTGGTTCGTTGGGTGTTGTAATTTTTTCAATTTTTATTGATGTAGATATTAGTATTGCTTCTCTTGATGAACGAAAAAATGCTTTTAAATATGTTATTCTAGTGTCTTCCTTATTGGTAGCGATTATAGGGATTCTTGTCTATTTCTTTTTATCTGGAAATCATGACACTCAGAAGCCCATTAAAAATAAAACCAGCGTTATTTGGGCGAATTATTCGGCCGCACTTAAACTACCGAGTGTTTGGTTGTTAATGCTCATAATCTTATGTGCATACACCGGATATAAGGCAACAGATATATTTACGCTTTATGCTAGTGATGTAATGAAATACGACGCCATTGCTTCTGCATCAGTAGGAACTTCACTCTTATATCTAAGACCACTTATAGGCGTTTCTATTGGTTTTATGGCTGATAGATCTAGTGCCTCTCTTTGGTTGTCTATTGGCTTTCTTCTTACTTTAATATCTAGCATTGTATTTGCTGTCGATCTAATTGATTATAGTACAACTTTACTTTTTTACAGTAACATATTAATGATGGCTGTGGGTGTATATTCATGTCGCGTTTTATATTTTGCAACCTTAGAAGAAGGCAGAGTGCCTTTGTATTTAACTGGCACAGCAGTTGGACTAGTATCTATAATTGGCTATACACCTGACATCTTTTCGGGTCCACTCTTTGGTATATTATTGGACAATCCTAATAAAATTCTAGGGCTACAACACACATATATGGTGCTAAGTATTTTTAGTCTTATAGGCCTTGTAAGTTCTATTATTTTCTACAAAATGAGCTCAAAAAAAATTGAGTAGTTTACACTTTTAATGGTCGGTGTGTTTATTGAGTCTTGGAATGGTCAAAAGTTTGGTTTGTCTGCCATTAACATATCTAAAGCCCTCTTTACCCCAAAAACCTGCCTCCTCTAGCATAATTCTAATATCACGTTGCCATTGAGGTAGAGTTACCGTAGTATTTAATTCTATTGCATATACGGTGTTTTCATGCAAAGGATAATCCCCATTAACGGGTACTCCATCCTGAGCATCCCACATACCTAGAGTTGTTCCCGACGAATGACCATATAAGCCAAGCGGATGCGTGTAAATTGAAGGTTTTAGCCCTTCATTTTTAGCGTCTAATAGTGATTGCTTTAAAATAGTATTTCCAGTAGTACTTGTTTTAAAATTTTGTGTAAAAATGTCTTGTACTCTATTTCCGTCGCGCAGTGCACTAATAAGAAAATCTGGCGGTTGGGTCTCGCCGGGTTTCAAAACATATGCCAGTTGCTGACAATCGGTATTTAATCTTAAATATGTAATTCCAAAATCGCAATGCAATAGATCTCCTGGCCTAATTACCATGTCTTCTGGTCGGTCAGAGAATGCATAGAGATGATTACCCAATTGCTCTGCAGAACGTTGTACATCTACACTTGGATGAAACCACGTTTCTAATCCTAATGCTGTGACTTTGTCTCTCATCCACCATTCTACATCTGTCGTTGTGGTAATGCCTGGTGTAATTACATTTTCAGAAAATGCTTCGGCAATAATATTATGTGTTATTGAAACTAGCTGATTATATAGTATCATCTCGGCTTCTGTGCGTGTTTCAATCCAGGCAATGCCTAATTTTTCAGCAGATTTCACTTTAGACTTATAATTTTCTGATAAATGATCAATAAATTCTTCGTAATCTGTTTTTACAATGCCATCACATATATTAAAATGTTTAGAAAAATTTAGACCAATAACCTCAGGATCTCGCTCTTCGATGATTTCAACCAACCGCTTCCATTGATTGGGTTCTGACTCTTTATCCCAAGCAGAAATGATATTTTCACCAAAATTATAGCGCGCAATTGCAAGTTTCTCTAAAGTATTATTCTCTTTATCTCTATAAAAAACCAAAATCGTTCGACGTCTAGCATTTAGCCAGGTTGCAGGCAACATTGTTTTTAAGATGGGATCTTCGTTGTATTCTCTGGAGATTATAATCCACATATCAAAACCAGTATCATCCATGAGTTTAGGGAGAAGATTGTCAAGTCTATCTTTTAAGATTGTATTTACGGCTTGTGCTCTTTCTCGTTGAGGTAAGATGTGCTGTGACATTGACACATATGACAATTGTAGAAGCACGAAAAGAATTAGGAATCGTTTCATTATTAATACTTAAAATTAATTTAAAATTACAACAAAAAAAGAGCGCTAATTGCGCTCTGTATATTGAAGATTAATGTTGCCTTCCTTCTCGTTTAGCTTTTCTTTCAGCCATTACCTCTTTAAATCGTTCAATTGAAGCTCCAAACAACCAATACGGAATAACAAACGTTAATAGAAAAATCATTAACCAAAACCCTATGGTAAGTATTGTTAAAAAAGCTAAAAATCCTAAATATTGATCAAATTCAAACATAGCTGAGCGTTTAATTAGGGCAAAGATATAGACAATAAATAAGTTTTACAATACTATTGATATGATTTATCAACAGGAAATTAAATGACTTGTTAGTTTTTTAAATTTCGTATATGGTAATTTACCAACCCCTCTATTGGGCGTCTTACAAAGTTTCCGACTGTAATGTTAAATTCTGATGCAACTTCTTTAATTTCTTGTTGAGAGAAAAATGCTATTGAACCTGCGAAGTGCACAGGACATGTCTTTAATTCGTTTTTGTATTGCATTATCATATGATCTGCAAATTGACGAATTCCTTTTTTAATTAATTCCTTAATGTACTCTGAATCCTTGTTTAAGAACATAAATTCTGCAAACGACGCTAAATACGCATTAGGGTTGGGCTGCTTGTACAAATTATACTTTATAAAATCTGCATCCAAGTTATACTTATGGGCAAAGGCCACCTTTATCGTTGCTGGCATTTTATTGAAGTAGTAATCTCTTATCAATTCTTTGCCATAATAATTGCCACTGGCTTCATCCATTAAGGTATACCCTAAACTTTTTACGCGCTGGTGCAATTTTTGGCCATCGTAATAACTACAGTTACTACCTGTACCCATAATACAAACTATAGCAGCTTCATCGTTATGATTTAACGTGGCTCTTACTGCCGCTAATGTGTCCTCTTGTACGTCGACAAGTGCATTAACAAAAAGAGATTCTAATACGTTTTTAAGTGCTAATCTAGGATTTTCTGTTCCACAACCTGCGCCATAAAAATAGATATGGGTAACCTCTGTGGCACTCTCCATAAGCTCTTTACTCTTTCGTATGATCTTGTGGAGTTTTTTTTCACTAACAATTGCAGGATTTAAGCCTTTGGTTCTAATTTTCTCTTTTAAAAGTTTACCAGAACTATCAATTGCAATCCAATCGCACTTTGTTGAGCCGCTATCTGTAATTAATATCATATTAAAAATAAAAATCCGAAGTGCATTAAAACCCTAAACACTTCGGATTTAATTTAGGCGTTTTTTTATAAAGAATTAACTTTTTGAGCTAAATCAACTAACTTATTTGAATACCCAAATTCATTATCGTACCACGATACTATTTTAAAAAACGTTGGGTTTAATTCTATAGCAGCTTCAGCATCAAAAATACTTGTACGTGCATCACTAACAAAGTCTTGAGATACAACTAATTCTTCAGTATAACCAAGCACACCTTTCATTGATTCTTCTGATGCTTTCTTAAAGGCAGCTTTTATCTCATCGATAGATGTTGCTTTTTCAGTTCTTACCGTTAAATCTACCACAGAAACGTCTGCAGTTGGAACTCTAAAAGCCATACCCGTTAATTTTCCATTTAATTTAGGAATTACTTTTCCAACTGCTTTTGCAGCACCTGTTGATGCAGGTATAATATTTAACAACGCACTTCGTCCGCCTCTGTAATCTTTTTTAGAAGGACCATCTACAGTTAGTTGAGTTGCAGTTGTGGCGTGCACGGTTGTCATTAGCCCTTCTACAATACCAAAATTATCATCCATGACTTTTGCCATTGGTGCTAAACAATTCGTAGTACATGATGCATTAGAAACTATTTTATGATCTGCTGTAAGTTCGTTGTCATTAACACCCATTACAAACATTGGTGCATCTTTACTTGGTGCAGAAATAACTACTTTCTTAGCACCTGCCTGAATGTGATAATCTGCTGTTTCTAGTGTGGTAAAAATCCCAGTACATTCTGCAACGATATCTGTTCCTACTTCATCCCATTTTAGATTTTTTGGATCTCTCTCCGCAGTAACTCTTACTTTTTTACCGTTTACCACTAAATGTCCGTCTTTAACCTCGACGGTTCCGTCAAAAATACCATGGACAGAATCGTATTTTAACAAATAGGCTAAATGATCTACGTCTAGAAGATCATTAATTGCCACTACATCTACATCTGGTCTGTTTACGGTAGCTCTAAATACAATTCTACCAATACGTCCAAATCCGTTTATTCCTAATTTTAAGTTTGCCATTTTCTTTATTTACTTTTTCTTATTTAATTAAATTGTCATTATATCTGAAACTCGTAATAGTTCCATATCTATTTTAGATTTTCCTTTCACAGCAAGTTCTAAAGGAGTCAACTCCATTTGATCATTTTTAAGACCTACCATAAAGTTACTTTTACCAGTTATTAAACCTTCAACAGCCTTTACTCCCATTCTACTTGCTAGAACACGATCAAAACACGAAGGTGAACCTCCACGTTGCATATGTCCTAATACTGACACTCTAACTTCGTATTCTTTTAAATTCTGGTCAACATAATCTTTTAATTCAAAGACGTTTTTACCAATTTTATCTCCTTCTGCTACTACAACGATACTTGAAGATTTTCCAGATCGTTTACTTCGTCTTAAAGATTCTAATAATCGATCTAATCCTAAATCCTCTTCTGGAATAAGTATTTCTTCAGCTCCTGCTCCTACACCAACATTAAGGGCAATATGCCCAACATCTCTACCCATAACTTCTATAAAAAATAGACGATTATGAGAACTTGCCGTATCTCTTATTTTATCTATAACTTCAACCACAGTATTAAGTGCAGTGTCGTAACCTAAGGTATGTGTAGTTCCAAAAATGTCGTTATCAATTGTTCCTGGAATTCCCATTACTGGAAAATTATACTCCTGACTAAATATCATGGCTCCAGTAAAACTACCATCTCCTCCTATAACAACAAATGCATCTATACCTGCTTTCTTTAGTGCAGCATGCGCTGTAGCTCTTCCTTCTTTTGTTCTAAACTCTTTGGATCTAGCGGATTTAAGAATGGTTCCTCCTTTATTGATAATTCCTTTTACACTTCGCGCGTCCATTTTTTCAAAGTCACCTTCAATCATGCCCTCATAACCTCTATAGATACCATAACATTCAATGTCATGAAACGCACATGTTCTTACGACAGATCGTATGGCAGCATTCATACCAGGAGAATCTCCTCCAGAGGTCAACACGCCTATTTTTTTAATTGTATGTAACATTTTAATGAAACTTTACAGTAAAATTACTAAACTGTTGAGGAAAAGTATGCCAAATATTTCTAAAATAGATAGGCTTGAGAAAATTCAAACGTTTTCGTTAATAACTCTTTTATAATCTGAGTACTTACAATCAAAAATTAGTTCTGTTCATTCGATTTTTTCTTCATAGATATGTACTCTGGCAAATATTGTATTGAGTCCTTTTCAATTGCTTCAGGTACTTCTTTTTGAATTGGTGGTTTTCTATTTTTTCCTGAAAAAATAATTTGAAGCAGTTCTTTAAACGTGTCAAATTCAACATTGTAGGAAAGACCAAGACCTTGGGTGTATCCTATTTCTTCACCGAAGTTTCTAATACTGTTCTCGCGGTTAAACACTTTAGCTCTTAACGTACCATTATCATTTAATAACAAATCTATTTGTGCATCTCCCGCAATTACAGTTTGGCTCGCTGAACCAAAGGGCACACCTACTTTACCATTAAATAATACCTTATCTGAAATTTGTGTTTGGAACGTTATACCAAATCTATCATCTGTCTGATAATCTATATTATCCTGACCTATTTCTAGATCTAACCCAACATTGAATTTACCATCACCAGTACCAAATAAACTGTTTATTATTCCATTCAAGCGTTCTGCAATAGTACCCGATATATTGACATCTCGTACACCACTAGCAAAGCCTCCTGTAGCGAGCAAAATCAATGCTTGATTATCTCTATCTTCTTTAGATGATAATCTGTAATCTAACTCCGATTTTACAGTAGAAGTTACATTTGGAAATCTAAAGTTAAACTCTGGATTGGGTTGCTCCAGTTGTCCTGTAAGATGTATTTCAACCTCAACAGGTATATTTTGACTTATTGGATTATCTAATAAAACTGAAGGGTTAGCCTGGGTTTTATATATGGCCTTAATATCTATTTGCGCCTTCATAGGATCACCTTCCCATTCAATATGTCCGCCTTGCTCAACTTCAAATCGTTTTTCAACTATGCCTTGGTATTTAAAGTTATAAATCCCTTCAAAAACGGAGAAATCGCCCCACATATTAAATCTGCCATTTGTGTTGATAAGGAATACAAGGTTGCCCTCGCCTGTTCCTTTTATTGTACTTCCAGATTCCTTATCAATAACGATTTCAATGAGTGCATTTTGGTCTACATCAAGTTCAAAATTCAATTCTAAACCTTTAACCTCTATGGCTGTGTTTAGCTCGCCATTTTTTCGAGCTGCTTTCTCCTCTGGACTTAAAAAATGGATATAGGAGTTATCACCAAAACTTTCAATATCATTTAATGGTATGTTAAAGACTGTGCCAGAAGAGGTTTTTCCTTCTACATCAATGGTAAGCTGATTTGTAGGTCCATAGATTTCTGCTGTTCCGCTAATGAATCCAGTACCATAGTAAAGTGACTCTTCGGTTTCTGTGGTATTTAATACTAATAATCTGTCTGTTTCTAGATCTAGGCCTAATTTCCAATCTGAAAAATTATTATGCTCTATAAATCCGTTAAGATAACCACGTGAAAAGTATTTTGAATCTGTAAGCGCTACATTGTTGAAAATAAATCGTTGATCTTCAAGTATAACTTCAGAATCGAAATCAAAATTATAATCTACATTTAGATATGGTATTGCCAATCCTGCACGATCCATCATTAATCTTCCAGAAATATCGGGTTTATTAAGGTTGCCTGTAACTCTGGCTTCGCCAGATACTAGCCCTCTTATATTATTAATAACACCTTCGCCTAACGGATTAAGAGGGTCAAGCAAAAAATCTTCAAATTTAACGTCTACATCTATTCTGGAATTTGATTTTGAAACGTCTAATTCACCTTTAGCCTCAAGTGATTTTATATTATCATTAATTAAACTAAGATCTACACCATATGCTGTTAAGGAATTATTGCCCTCTATCTTAGCGGAAAGAATACCCAATTCGTAATTATTAAGTACAAAATCATCAATGACCAAATCTGATTTTGGTAAATAAGCACCGTTCTTCTGCGTAATATTTAAATAGCCATTAACCAAACCTGCCATTGATAAACTATCAATCCTTGGTGTAATTTTAACGAGCTCTACTTCTTTAAAATTAATATCAAAATTCTTGTTGACCGAGTCTGTTGTAGTACCTGATAACTCAATTTCCTCATTTTCATGAGTTATGCGCATTGGCAATATATTTAACTCTTTAAATTGCCTATCAAAAACAATTTTGTTTAAGGTGTCTTTTTCAGAATTTAATACCCAATCGTATCCTTTGAATAAAACATCAGATTTTCTGAAGCCAACAACAGATCTGTTGTCTTTATCAATGGTGTAAAACATGTTGAGATCAAAGTCATCCATATTTTGTTGACCACCTTTAAATTCGGTCTTAACCAGAAGTGTGTCTCTCTTAGTAACATTGATTAAATTAAATTGAGAAACGCTATACACACCAGTACTTAAGGTGTCTATTTCAATGAAGGTGTTAAATAATGGGTTGCTATTATTGATATTAATTGCTATATCATTTGCAAAGTATTTTTTGAATTTTATCTCAGGGGAATTAAACGTAAACTTAAATCCTTTAGCATCTGATTCTATTCGCCCTCTAGTAAATGTGTTTTCACCTAGAATAAGATCTTTATAAAATACAGTGACTATTTTACTATAAATGTTGAAATTAAAGTCTAAATATTGACCCTCTTGTAGGTCATTGGGTATGTAATTTGTGTATATACTACCAACAGAGTTCTCTACCAATTTGGCGATGTCTTTTATTTGAAACTTACCAGTTATTCGTCCTTCTATTATATCAGGAGAATTTATTGTAATTGTTCTTTCATCTCCTAAAAACGAAGACACTATATCAAAATCTTCAAATTTATACTGACTATCCTGATTTTTATAAGTGGTCCTTTTAATATTTATAGAACCAACGGCATTATCTAGCGTTGATCCTTTTACCCTCATATCAACCAATCCATTGAATTCTGAAATACTATCGCGTTCAACAAAATTCAAGGCTTTTAGGTTTGCATACCCAACATTGGCATTAAAATCAAACTGTTTTTCGTCTTCAGACAGATCTGCTAAACCATTAAAATCTAATTTTAAATTAGGATCGTCAACTATTAATTTTCCATTAAAAATGGAATTACCTAAATTCCCTATTACGTTGACGCCTTTATAGATATAATTGTTGTAATCTAGACTATAAATCTCACCAACGATCTGCGTATTTAAGTTCTCAAGCGTAAAACCTTTACCATCCACATCTAAGTTAGATGAAACCTCTTTAACTTTAGGATCGTTGAGTAACTCGCCCAAATTAAAATCAGTAAAAATTATTTTCCCCTTATAATTGGCATTATCGATGTTTTTGGTATTAGTTAAGTTTAAATTAGTACTCAAGAAGCCGATATCTGTGTTAATATCTACATCAGATATAATAGATTGAGCGGTAATATAGGATGACCCAACAATATTAAAATTACCAACCTTAGACAACACGGTTGGTATAGCTGGCCCTAATATATTTGGCAATAGATCTGTGAGGTCGTTATAGTTTGATGATAAATTTTGGAAGTTGCCATCTAGCACAAAATTGTTTTCTTCTTTATTAAACATATTCTTAAAAACCACATCACCAATAATACGCGTGTTGGTGGTAGTACTTACCTTAAGATTATTTGCTGT
>JABDIQ010000128.1 GCA_013003655.1 Winogradskyella sp.
AAGATGGAATAAGAAGCATTAGCATACAAACTATAAATGTACCAACATTGAGAAGTATAATATAATCAAAACTGATATAGACTGGAGCTTCTGTGACATAATACACGTCTGGATTTAATGGAAATAATTTAAAATATTTCTGTGCAAATAATAATCCCAAGCCAATACAATTTCCCCATAACAAACCCAAACCTATAAGGTAAGATGCGTTGTACAAAAACACCTTACGAATGCTTCTATCGTTACTGCCCAATGCTTTTAAAATACCGATCATTTGAGTACGCTCTAAGATTAGAACTAACAGAGCAGTAATCATGTTTATACCAGCGACTAAGATCATGATGGCTATTATTCCGTATGTATTATTATCAAATATTTTTATCCATTCGAAAATAGAATAATACTTCTCTGCAACAGTTGTAGCATTTAATAGCGAAGGTATATTTTGGTATACCTCCTTTCCTTTTTCTTCCAGTTGTGAAAAATCATCAATAAACACTTCAAAATTACCAATTTGGTCAGATGACCACTTGTTGAGCCTTTGTATATGCCTAATATCTGCAATGCAGTATTTTTCATCTAATTCTTGAAATCCTGAATTATAAATACCAACGATTTCAAAATTGATAATTCGCGGCAACTGATCGATACTTTCAGCAAATAGTGTTTGAAATTTATCGCCTAATTTAAAGCCCAACCTTTTAGCCAGATAGTTAGAGATTAGAACTTCTTCATTGCGCTTATCCAAATAATTTGGTAATCGGCCTTCAACTAAAAATTCTGAAAAATAATCCCATTTATAATCACTACCAACACCCTTTACAATGACACCTTCAAAGTCTTCTGTAGTACGAATAACCCCAAACTTAGTAGCCACTGCCTGAATATGTGAAATGCCCTCAATAGAATTAAAGTTGGGGTAAAATTCCTGTTGTGTGGATATAGGATTTTGAGACTCATCAGACTCATTAGTATCGTAATTGGTAATTGTAATATCACCGTTGAATGCAACAACCTTATCTTTTATTTTTTGTTGTAATCCTAATCCCGTGGCAATGGCTATTAGCATTACAATAATTCCTATAGCAATGGCAGCTATACCAATTTTAATAATTGGAGCTGATACACTACTTTTATACGTTTTATTGCCAATAATTCGTTTGGCTATAAACAATTCGTAATTCAAAATAAGATATGCATTTAAAGGTCTTCAAAAATACAGTTTTATTCTTTGTTCTGATGGTGATTTCCTGTGGTAATAATCCAAAAGAGCATCACATGCAAGATCAACATAAGTTAATTGTTAAAAATGAAGATAATCGAATTGTAGTTGGTGCTAATAGACTGCAACAGTATTTACCAGAACTAAAAGGCAAACGCGTTGGCATTGTGGCAAATCAAACCTCGGTAATTTTTAAAGATAAAAACCATAAGGATCAAGATGTAACCTATACACATCTGGTAGATTCATTATTGGCTTTGGATGTAAATATAAAACATGTGTTTTCGCCAGAACACGGATTTAGAGGCACGGCAGACGCTGGCGAACTTGTTAAAGATGGCGTAGATACCAAAACAGGTTTACCCATTTTTTCTTTACATGGCAAGCACAAAAAGCCAGCAAAAGATCAACTTGAATATATAGACGTTATGGTTTTTGACATTCAAGACGTAGGTGTACGTTTTTATACGTATATATCAACGCTTCATTACGTAATGGAAGCCTGTGCGGAGCATAAGATTCCGCTGATAATCCTTGATCGCCCAAACCCAAATGGTAATTATGTAGATGGACCTGTTTTAGAAGCTAAACATAAGAGTTTTTTAGGTATGCACCCTATTCCATTGGTTCATGGCATGACCATTGGAGAATATGCACACATGATAAATGGTGAAAACTGGCTTAATGACGGCATTCAATGCACCATTAAAGTAATAGAACTTATTAATTATACACATCAAAGTAGTTACAGCCTACCCATTAGACCTTCACCTAATCTGCCAAATGACCAAGCCATAACGTTATATCCTAGCTTGGGCTTATTTGAAGGTACTAACATAAATGCTGGAAGAGGTACCGAATATCAATTTCAGCGGTATGGCGCACCTTTTTTAGACAAAAACCATTATACATTTAGCTATACACCAGTGGCTAATTTTGGCTCTAAATATCCAAAACATGAGAATACCACTTGCTATGGAGAAGACCTTTCTTCGATTAGTGTGAAACGTGAGTTGACTTTAAAATTTGTCATTGATGCCTACAAAAACGCAGTAGATAAGTCTAAAGTTTTTAACACCGACAATTTTACCAAACATGCTGGAACTGAAAGCCTTCAAAAACAAATTGAAGCTGGACTTAGTGAAGCTGAAATTAAAAGTACTTGGCGAGAAGGACTTTTAAATTATAAAGTAAAAAGAGCAAAGTATCTTTTATATCCTGAAAACTAATCTTCTTTTGATTTTTTGGTAGAACGTGATGCAAAGGATTTTGATGATTTAGACTCAATTGCATATTTTTCAAGAATCTCTATAACAAAAACAATCCGTAAAGGTGATTGTACTGCAACCAAAACATTCTTACCCTTTGACAGTTGATTCAGAGCTAATGTAAATTCATTTTTATTTATAATTCTATGAAAATCGCTACCATCATTATTTGTAGAATATAACGCATTGATAAGTTTATCACTGCGAAGCACCAGTGAATCTTTGGTCTTATTAAGATCGTGAAACAAGTGTTTGGCTAGTACGTTCTTGTTCTTTTTAATCGTTGCAACTACATTTTGAGCAGAAAGCTGATTAACAAACAAAACAATAGCAATGAGGGTAATGCTTTTATAAAATCTTTTCAAAAAAAAATACTATTAAGTTTAACTATTATTCAACTCAACAGTAACTAACCAATCCATAACGAACATAGCTAGATTATAAAGAATAGATACGCTAAAACCCTTAAAAAGCTAAAATTTTAGAGGAAATGCATGTTTTTGTTAATAACCTGTTGAAAAGTCTCTTGCTTCAACAGTTCTATTAGGAGATGAGGATAGTCGGTAATTATGGCATCCACACCAAAAGATTTTGTGCGTTTTAAATGCGTATCTTCATTGATCGTCCAAGGAATAACCCTATAATTTTGAGATTGATAAAGCTTAACTTTTGCTTTGGTCAATAATTTAAAATACGGACTAATTATATCTGGCTTAAACGAAAGTTTTTTTAGTTTATCTTCAATACATTCATTTTCATCTATCAATAAAGCGATGGTCATATCTGGATCTTGACACTTAATTTCTTCTAGTATATCTAAATCAAATGACTGTAAATTACATCGGTTATTAAAATCATAAGATTTTATAGTTCGTAAAACAAGAGCAACATATTAATTTGGGTGAGGGGTGTAAATGCCGTAATATTCTAGTTTAGATTTTATTTCAATATTGAATCTCACCTGAGATCCTTTAGATATGACCAAATCAAAAACTTCATTCAATAAAGGTTTATACGCCTTCATTTTTATTTGTTCTGGATACGAAGGATGTTCCTTTGACCCACAATCAAAAGCCTTTATTTCAGCATGCGACATTTTGTAAAGATTAAACATCATATCCTCGGATTCTGGGATATCTTGCCCATTTGGTTTTTGGCATATTGTTCGGCTCATAAACGGCTCATGAGATACGACAACTTCATTATCTTTAGTTATTGCTATATCTAATTCAATGGCGTCAACACCTAGATCTATTGCTTTTTCAAAGGCTGGCAATGTATTTTCTGGAAATAATGCACGGCAACCGCGATGACCGTGTACTTTAATTTTAGATGGTTGATGACTACTCATTGATAGGCAATGCTAAATAAAAAAGCGTATTACTTTTCAGACTCTGGTGTAAAGGTAGGTTTCTCGTATTTTTGAAACGGTTGCTTTAGCAAATCTGCGATATTGCTATTTTTTTGTTCATCAGGAAACACATCAACACCATACACCAATTTATCTCTATCTAAATACATATAGGTTCCTAAAAGTCGGTCCCAAACACTAAAAATATTTCCATAGTTAGAATCTGTGTATGGTAATCTGTAATGGTGATGAATCTTATGCATATCTGGAGAGACCAAAACATAACTCATAGCTTTATCTAACTGTCTTGGTAACTTAATGTTAGCATGTGTTAATTGGGTAAATACTACCGAAAGAGATTGATATAAAAATACTAGCGCAATAGGAGTACCAACTACAAATACGCCCAAAAGGGTAAATGCAAATCTCACCAAACTTTCAATAGGGTGATGTCTGTTGGCCGTTGTGGTATCCACCTTATGATCGGTATGGTGTACTAAATGCACCATCCATAGTGGCTTTACTTTATGCTCAACGTAATGTGCAAGGTATGCACCAAAAAAATCGAGCAATAACACTCCTAATAAGGCGTACATCCACAGTGGCATTTCGGGTAACCAATTAATAATGCCAAAATCATTGGCTTTAACCCAATCTGCAGTACTTAGCAGCAAAAATGCTAGCCCAAAGTTTATGAGGATTGTGGTTAAGGTAAAAAAGAAATTTGGCACTGCATGTTTCCACTTTTTATATTTGAACCTAAATAGAGGTACCGTGCCTTCTAATAACCAAAAAAATGTAATTCCTCCTACCAGTAAAAGGCTTCTATGTAACGACGGAATTGTCTCAAAATAGGCTATTATACTTTCCAATGTTATTTTTTAAGGCTATTAATAAAAATATGTGCTTGCTTCAAATTTACTAAAGAAACTTCAGTTTTCCACTGTGCTACATTTTTTTGATCTCGTTCTATTTTATAAGCTGTATAATATAAAAATGCAACCAACGATTTATTAGTGTCACTGATTTCCTCTTTGCTTAATTTTTTGAGCTTTCTAATGACTTTTCGTGGTTTATTAAGAATAAGTTCCTGATAAACCTTCACTAATTCTAGTCGTTCTTTTAATACATTTTCATTTTCATAGTTCTGCAACTCTAAAAACGCCTCAGCCTCTTCCAGATAGATCTGCGATAGCTTAATGATCTCTAGTCTTAATTCATCACTAGTATAAATGGCATAATCCACGTATTTAGATCCTAAATAAAATGCGGAGTAAAAATCTACATTACGTTGATAATTTCTAATTTCCTGTTCAAGAAAAGACGTGTCTAAAGAATAGCGTTTTACAAAAGCTGTAAAATTAAGTGGATCATAGCTAATATAGGCTGTACTTAACATATTACCGTTAGCATCCATGATCTTAATGGAGTCATCATCAAATTTTTCTTTATATAGATAAGATCGTTTAGATTTAATCTCCTCATACCAATCATCATATTCAGTTTCGTTTAAAAGCACTGGAACGAAGTTTTCCCAAATAATAGTATTAAGTCCTTCGCTTTCAAAAAGGTCCTCAACAAGTATTTTATTCCCATTTTCATCAATTACAATAACTGTCAGTGGGTATTCTATAGATCCTTCCCACATCACAAATAACATTTTATTTTGTGTGAGTGCTAATTTTTGAGCAATAGCAAATGAAGACATCCATTCCTGTGCTACGACAGTATTGAATAGCATTAGCAATACGATTAAACATTTTATTTTCATTGCTATTTTATTTGGGTTTTCATTGCCTCAACAATATTATAGGCTGCAGGGCAAATTGCCACATTTTTAAGTGTTAAATTAGAAATTTGCTGAAATTTTTTGCGATCTGTATGAGGAAATTCTCGGCATGCCTTGGGTCTTACCTCGTAGATAGAACAGTAATTATCGTCACCCAAAAAGGTACATGGCACAGCTTGTAACACATAATCGTTTTCTTCATCTAGAATTAAATAGGTATCAATAAAGTCTGAAGGCTTCATTTTAAAATGCCTTGCAATACGCGAAATATCTTTATCTGTAAACAAAGGACCTGTTGTTTTGCAACAATTTGCACACTCCAAACAATCCGTTTTACGAAACTCGGCATCATGCAACTCTTGCATTATATAATCTAATTGTTTCGGTGGTTTCTTTTTAAGTTTATTAAAGAATAGTTTGTTTTCCTTATGTTTATCTTTGGCTCGTTTGGCTAGCGAATTGATTTGGTCTTGCATACTGCAAAAATACTATAAATCTATATGAAAGATATTTTAGGTAAAGCATTATTAGATTATCATTTAGGATATTATACCGAAGATATTATAACATGGACCAATATCTCTGATGAAGACGTTTTACCACTACCCCATCTTTTTAGAAGTTATAACGAAATGCCAACACTAGAGCAAAAAGCGTTACAGTTAGCAAACGGTAAAATATTAGATGTTGGCTGTGGTGCAGGGAATCATTCACTTTGGCTACAGCAAAAAGGATTTGATGTAAAAGCAATAGACATTTCAAAAGGTGCCATTGAAGTTTGTAAAGCTAGAGGTGTTAAAAACGTTCAATTATCAAATTTGTTAGATGAAGCAGGTGTTTTCGATACTATTTTATTATTAATGAATGGCACAGGTGTTTTTAAAAAAATAGAGTATCTCTCTCTATATTTACTGCATCTAAAGTCATTACTATCACCTGGTGGTCAGATTTTAATAGATTCCTCAGATATTGCTTATATGTACATGGATGATGATGGTGGACAATGGGTAGATATCAATCGTACTTACTACGGAGAATTAGATTATTATTTGAGTTATAAAGGTGAAAATGAAGATCCTTTAAATTGGTTGTATTTAGATTTTGAAACCTTAAAATCGGCATGCAATATTCAAAACCTCACTTGCGAAAAAATTATGGAAGGCGACCATTATGATTATTTGGCCAGAATTTCTTAAGCCTTTTTATTTGGAATTATACAACTGCTTTGCAGCTTCTTTACTTTCTTCAAAAAAATTAGCTCCAAACTTATCGCGTAATAATTCTTTCATTTTATTAGAATAGCATAATTCTGAAGGTAAAACTGTGCAACCACCAAAACTCATTATCACGTTATAGTTCTTTGCCATATAATCTATATAGTAATTTTCAAAATCCCAATCTTGAGAAACTATCAAACCGTAAGTTACCATAACGTATTTTCCATTTGAAAAATCTGTAATGGCCATTTCTGTACCATAATCGCATGGGTTTTCATGGTTATTCATAGTTGTCAACTTGCTTTGCGAAAATATACTACTAGTACTTAATAACGCTAAAATTAAAATTAAGTGTCTCATACTCATGGAGTATCAAAAAGTATTCCAATACTTATATCTTCTTTTTTCAATCGAAATTATTTTTACAGAAGTTCACCACCAACAACAGTTTTTAAAACCTTTATTTCAGGAATTTCACGAACATCAATCGTCATAATATCTTTATCTAAAATTATAAAATCTGCATATTTTCCGACTTCTATACTCCCTTTTTCGTCTTCTTCAAAATTTGCATATGCTGCCCAAATGGTCATTCCTTTTAATGTTTCCTCTCGGGTTAATGCGTTTTCTGATTGAAATCCACCTTCAGGGTATGCATCTAGATCTTGTCTAGCTACGGAAGCATAAAAAGTTAAAAACGGACTGACTCGTTCTACCGGAAAGTCTGTACCCAAGGCTACTTTTCCATAAGCGTTTAATAAATCTTTATAAGCATAAGCGCCTTTTATTCTGGTTGGTCCTACTCTATCTTCAGCCCAGTACATATCGCTTGTAGCATGCGTTGGCTGAACAGATGGGAATATTGTCTTGTAACTTTCAAAATCTTCTGGTGATACAATTTGAGCATGCTCTACACGCCATCGTCTATCATCTTTGCCCTCCAATACTTTGTTGTATGTATTTAGCACAAAGTGATTTGCTGAATCACCAATAGCATGGGTATTCATTTGATAATCCGAATTTGCTATGCGTTGCGCAGATTCACGTATGGTTTCTAAATCTGTAACAGGTAAACCATAATGACCTGGTTTGTCACTGTAAGGCTTTCTTAACAAAGCACCTCTGCTACCCAGAGCACCATCTGCATAAAACTTAAATGATCGTACATTTAATCGGTCTGTTTTAATAATCCCTTTATTTAAGAAATGGCCTAAATTCTCTTTAGATGCAGAGACCATAGCGTAAATTCTCATTTTTAGATCGCCTGTAGCTTGCAAACTATCAATAACCTCTATGGCTTCTATGGTTAATCCTGCATCATCTACAGTGGTTAATCCTAGATCAAAACAAATGTCTTGTGCCTGGAGCAATGCTTCTGCCATATCATTGCGTGTTGGTTTTGGCCAATAATCCATCACTAAATTTTCGGCGTTATCTACTAATACGCCTGTTAATTCTCCATTTTCTATAACCACTTCACCGCCTTCAATTTTACTATTAACCGTAACCTTTCCTAGATCTAATGCCGCTTGATTGCACAATAACGCATGACCATCAACGCGTGTCAATGCTATAGGTGTATTTGGGTAAAGTTTATCTAATAATTTTTTGTTAGGAAATGACTTTTCTTCCCAATCGTTTTGGTCCCAGCCTCTACCAACTATAAAAGCACGATTATTTGTGTTCTGAAAATCTGTAACGCGCTTCACAACCTCCTCAAAACTTTTGGTGCCTACTAAGTCAACCGCTTGTTGATTAAAACCCAATCCTAAAAAATGGCAATGTGCATCTATAAATCCTGGAGTTACGGTATGTCCTTCAGCATCTAAAACATCTAAAGCTTCAAACTGAGATTCAATATCTGTTTGAGATCCTACACCTACTATTTTACCATCTTTTACGGCAAGTGCTTCTGCTGTTGAAAAATTTGAATCAACAGTATAAATAGTAGCGTTTACAACCAACAAATCAGCTTGTTCTTTGGTTGTACAATGCAATAAGGTTAAGGCGACAATTAGTCCTAGAAATTTTTTCATGGTTATTTTTTTAAGAATTGTAAAAATAAGAAAAGCACCTCATATGAGATGCTTTCAAGATATTTATGCCATAATTTCTTAAAAATCGAATTGATAAGTAGCGCCTGCCAGAAATTGAATGCTTTGTACAGGAAAGTTCAACCAACGTTGATACCCTTGATTTGCAATGTTGTTAACCTTGGCAAACACTGAGAGTTGTGGATTGATCTTGTAACCCAAATGTGCATTAGCGTCAAGGAAACTATCTAAAGTTATAATTTCTGGTACCATTGGCGTAAATGTACCGTCTAACCTCATCTCATCTTTACGTTCGCCAACATAGAATACACTCCCGCCTGCATACCACTTTTCTGAAATTTGATAGTCTAGAAAAATAGAACCTGTAATATCAGGTAAATTCCAAGCTTCGTGTTCATTGTCTACACTATAATTAAAATACTCCCCTTTTATGCCAAGGGTAAAATTTCGGTTAACATCGATATTAAGTTCACCAGCAACCGAAAATGTTTTTACAGTATCATAAACTACATCAAATGAATTTCCGTATTGATAATCTTCTTCGGCAAATGTTTGTGCGGCGTTTGCCTTAAAAAGTGCTTTTGATTCTTCTGCCCAATAATTACCTCGTATGTTATAACTTACATTATTAGATAGTTTGCCTTTTAAGCCCAAAAACCCCTTATATCTCTGGTCTGTTGGTGTTATAAATAGCGTAGGAGATACAAATGGATTATCATTTGCAAACTGGTAATATGAATTTTGAATTAACTCACCTTTTACACCACCATAAGCAATTAATATTTCACTTACTAACCTATAGGACGCTTCAATGTTTGGATAAATAAAGAATTTATTAGCCTCATTTTCAGTATTATTTAAATAGACCAATCGTACGCCAAGATCTACCGTTAAATCATCTTCCTTTAGTTGATAAGATGGTGCTAAACCAATAGCTGTGTTGGCATATTTAAGTTCGGTATTATCAATATAATTTCTATCAAAACTTCCATTAATATAATCAATGGACACTTCTGTATTTATGTATTGATCTTCAATGGGAATGTCAAAATTGAGATCGGCTAAAAATCTATTTTCGCCAGAGTTTTGGTTATCACCAAAGCGTCTAAATTTGGCACTTCCCTGATTAATTATTGAATCATCAAAATCTAAGATTCCGCCGACATAAAAACTATTAAAGGAGTGACCTGGTTCCACTGCGTTTGCCTGTGATTGTGTAAAAAACTCCTGTGGAATTCCATACCAATTAAAGGATTGTATGTTAAAACCAGCATCTATTTTCCATGAGAAGTCTCTCAGTTTCTGAGAATAGTTAGCGTTAAGACTTGTTTTCTGAAAGTCATCATCTACCAACAGATCCTCTATACCGCCTTGAGACGAATGATGACTAAAGTAACCTCCAACCGTTTCAGTGTTGCTTAGTTGATGATTAAGATAAACCTCTCCTAAAACCGTTGTGTATGTACCAACACCAAATGACGCATAATTATCAAATAACTTCACTGCTTTTGCCTTATCTACAGAGGCTGCTTTACCTTTTGCAGGTGTAAAAGTTGAAGCTACTGGAATTGAAAATATATTGTACTTTATAACCTTTCTTGTAGAGGTACTTTCTTCACCGATTTTTGGTTCTTGTTTTATTTTAAAGGCGTCCGCAATAGTTGGTGTATATGGTTTAATGACGTTCACCACTTGATCATCTATAGTGTCCGTTGTACGCTCCTGTGCTAAACCATACACACTATATAATGCTGCTATTATTAAGACTTTGAATCTATAGTTCATTGATGTTAATTTTGATGTTTGATTGATGATTAATTATTGTCAACTTCTACTGAAGAATTTGTTTTAGCTTGTTGGGCCTTTATTTTTCTGAGTTCTATTTGAGCTTCCTGTACAACATCATCGTACTCTTGAAAATCCCTAATAACACTCTCTAAAATATAATTTGCTTGAAATGCTTCATTGAGTGCATTGTAATTTTTAGCCATTACCACTAAGCCCTTTGCACCATAATATCTGTAACTACCATAGTCTTTAGCTAGTTTTTGAGCCACTGTATTAGAGGCTTTATAATTACCCTCTTTATTTTTAAAGTATGCACTGTAATACAAAGCTTCAGCCGCCAAGGCTCCCGATGCTATACTTTCTACACTTGCGTAAGATTGCTTAGCTGCTTCTTCATCACCTAGTTGAATAGCAGATCTTGCAATGATAATTTGTGCGTCACTTTTTAGTTTAGTATCAACCTTAGATTGACCAAGGACTTTATTCGCATAGCTTTGTGCTATAGTATAATCTTCAGTTTGGTAGTACGCCTTCATTAAATTAGACAAGGCGTAAAGCTCATTTTGAGGGTAATCTGTCTCTGCCTCTAGCTTCTGTAACAAAGGAATTGCCAATGACCAATTAGATTGTGAAAGATAAATTTCACTTAACTTAACCATGGCCTGCTCTGTATATTCATTTTTTGGTTTCGCTGTTACATATGCATAGTGTGGTTCAGCATTTTGGAAAAGATCTTTTTGATAATACAACTGAGCCAAATAAAAGTGAGATTTTAGGGCGTGTATTCCGTTTGGAAATTCGTTTAAATAGGCATTAAATTGTCTAATAGTTTTATCTGTATTACCGTCTAAGAATTGTTTTTCAGCAGCTTGATATGTTGTATTATCCAAATCAGCATTAGTCACCTCAATGTAACCTAGAGATTTTACCCAAGCCGCGTATTCACTTGTATTTCCAGTATCAATATAGATGTTTCTGGCGGTAGCAACAGCCTGTATGGCTTCCTCTGTATTAGGATAATCGTTCGCTACCTTTTTAAATTTATTGAGTGCTCTAGTGTTGTCACTTCTATTATAATACACCAATCCTTGACGTAACAATGATTTTGAAATAAAGGCACTGTTACGATGCTGACTATCTAAGCGCTCGTAAGTTGCTAATGCTTTGTCATTTTGGTTCGTTTTTACGTAGGTGTTAGCCAATTCGTATAAGGCATCATCTCTTAAACCTGATTCACGATAGTTACTGGCAAACGCTTCTAGCTTGGTTAATTTTTGATCTGATTTACCAATATAGCCATGACTCATAGCTTCCTGAAAAGCCGCATAATCAGTTTCTATTTCATTGATGTCAATGGCTTTATTGTAAGCATCAATGGCTGCTTGATAGTTGCTAGTAACAAAATAACCATCGCCTAATCGCAAATATGCATCGTTATTTCTTAGAGCGTCATCGCCTCGCTTTTGTAGGTAATTTTTAAAATAAGTAGTAGCATTATTGTAATCCTTAAGCTTAAAATAAGCATACGCTAAGCTATAATCTATGTTGGTGTATTCTTCAGTAGATTTAGCATCATCTTGTAATCTAAACTGTTTAAAGCCCACAAGTGCTTCGTTATAATTAGCGAGATTGTAATCTGTTTCGGCTTTCCAATAAATAGATCGGGTTGTAAATTCTGGTACTTTAGCTTCGTCTATGGCATCCTGAAAATGCGACAAGGCTTCATTATACTTGGCTTCATTATAAAGCTCAATGCCTCTATAAAATGATACTTTTTGAAAAGCCACCTTATTTTCAAAACTATTCTTCCCCTTTAAAAGTTCTAAAGCCTCTTTATAGTTTTTTGATGTGATGTAAGAATCAATGAGCAGTGTTTCTAATTCTTCTTTAAAAGCAGTAGAAGGATATTTATTGAGATACGATGTTAATACCTGAGGTACTGATTGGTAGGGATTGCCTATATCATAGCTAATTTTAGCATAATTTAACCAGGCATCCTCCTGTATTTTAAGGTCAAAATCCATTTCGGAAGCATTCCTAAATGCATTTAATGCTTCTGGCATTTTATTGATCTTCACATAACTTTCACCTAAATGATAATAGGCATTTTGTGCTACGGCGTTGCGCCCATCGATAATCTTATTAAATTCTGATATAGCAGATTCAAAATCATTCTGTTTGTAATAGGCATAACCTAATTGATAATAATCCGTGTTGTTCCATTTTCCACCTTTACCTTCATAGGCTTTAAGATATGGAATGGCTTCATTGTACTGTTTTAAGTTGAAATAACTCTCGCCGATGATTTTAGATAACTCCGATTTCTCTCTAGCATCGCTATTAGGTAATTGAGCCATAGCGAGTTCAATAGCTTTTTCAAATTTCCCTAGTTTAAAATTGAGGTCCGCTTGATAATACGACAGTTTTTCTTTGTACTTCTCATTGTCACTGACTTGCTCAAAATATTGATTAGCTGTGTCGTAATCATCACCTTCATAGGCCATATATCCAATATAATATTTAGCCTGAGATCCATACTCCTGAGAATCTGCAACTCTATTTAAATAACGCGTAGCACCAGTTTTACTTCCGGTAGCATATAAACTATAGCCATAATTAAAATAAAACCGTTCGCGCTCGTTACGAGCAATACTGGTTTCTTCAACTTTATCGTACCACTTTCTTGCAAAGGCATACTTAGAATTTTCAAAATAATAATCTGCCACGTCTAAAAATGCTGTGTTTCTTTTAGTACTCGTAGGATATTCCTCAACGAATCTAATTACAAGATCATCTGCATTTTGCTGATTCAGCCGTACTGCGCAATTCGCTATATAGTACGAGCAATCTGACTGTATTACCTCGTCTTCTACCTTATATTTAATCGTCTCAAACAGCGATTGTGCTGCCGTATATTGTTTATTATTATATAACGTCAATGCCTTTTGATAGTCTAACAGCTCACTAGTATAGACTGCAGATTGCTGAGCTATACTCAATGATGCTATAAGCAAAAAAATACTTAAGATGAATGTTCTTAGTGAAGTCATTTGAAATGTTTTTTGATCTTGAAACCAATTATATCAAATATAATTTATTACGTCTTCTATAACGGAAGAAAAGCCTTATAATTATGAACTCGTGATATATTTGATAAGAAAATACCTTTTTGGGCGTTACAGTTACTCTACTCCGTTTGATTATTGATGATTTAAATAATACTTTTACAACACTATTAATACAACAATTTTAAATGTCTGAAACTATTTTACAACTTAAAAATGCCACCATTTATCAAGGTGATAGCATGGTTTTATCTGATGTCAATTTTGAAATGAAAAAAGGTGATTTCGTATATCTTATTGGCAAAACTGGCAGTGGAAAAAGTAGTTTTATGAAAACACTTTACGGTGACTTAAAGCTCACTGAAGGAGAAGGCGAGATTGTTGATTTTAATCTTCAGCAATTAAAAGAAAAGGACATTCCGTTTTTAAGACGTAAACTCGGTATTGTTTTTCAAGATTTTAAATTATTGCCAGATAGAACCGTTAGTGGTAATCTTGAGTTTGTATTAAAAGCAACAGGTTGGAAAGAAAAAGATAAAATTAAAACACGAATAGAATCTGTTTTAGACAAAGTTGGGATGAAAACTAAAGGTCATAAATTTCCCCATGAACTTTCTGGTGGTGAGCAACAGCGTATCGCCATTGCTCGTGCCCTATTAAACGAACCTGAACTTATTTTAGCAGACGAACCAACCGGTAATTTAGATCCGCAGACAAGCGTTGAAGTGATGGAAGTTCTTCAGGATATTAATAAAAATGGTAATACCATCTTAATGGCAACTCATGATTATGCACTGTTATTAAAATACCCAAGTAAGACCTTAAAATGCGATGCCAACAAAGTCTTTGAAGTGGTTCAGCGCAAAGATTAATAAAGCATTAAAATATGCTTAACTCATGAATGTAATTTGCATTGGTTATTTTGATAAGTTTTCGAGATACTTTCTCGATATAAAAAAACATCTGAAGACCAATTTTAGTTCTAATCTTCATTTTAGAATTTACAGCATTTATTTTAGTGGATTTCTTTATGCATTTATTCGTCTTAACCACAGCTCGTGGCTACCCGTTAAAGCTTGGCTATTAGTCTTACAAAATAAAACATCCTACAAAGCAAAAATTGCATCTTCTAACACGTATAAAGGCATAGAATATGAAACCTTCATTAAATTTCATACCTCACTTTCTAACCTCATATCGCCACAAAGATTAAAGCTTCAGGCTCTAGCTTATATTGATATTTTTGAAACTGTTTTTAGCTCGAACAAGCCCGACGTTTTAGTCTGTGTTGGTGACAGCAGAATGCCTTTTGAAATTGCTATTGCCATAGCAAAGCAAAAACAAATTCCTGTCTATTATTTAGAACAAGGACCTTTTAATACTACATTTTTTGATCATAAAGGAGTTAATGCAAATCTCTCAGTTAAAGATGGTTTTACATGTAATATGGATTTTAATTCTGAAGACCTAATTATTGAAAATAAGACGTTAAAAACTTATCATAGATCACCCATTTATCGAGGATTTGATATGCTGTTAAAAGCGTTGTTCGAAAAAACTCGTCTATATCCTCCAGATATTAAACATACAGACCTTAATTCCTATAAAAAACCTAAGCGAAGGTCACCTCAAGTCGACTCAAAGTCCATTGAAAAATCAATATTGATTATTCTACAGGTACCTTTAGATGTAAATATGATATATCACAGTCCGTATTTTACAAATCACTATGATATGGTAAAGGCAATTTCATCTAACTTACCCGAGGATTACCAACTTATCGTGAGAGAACATCCTTTATATATCAATATATACGAATCAAAACTGTACGACCTTACAAAGAAGCAAGGCATTACTATAGATAATTCAACTGATCTAAAACAAGCCATAACTAGCTCTAGTTTAGTTATCGTTAACAATTCTACTGTTGGCTTAGAAGCCATTTTTTATCATAAACCTGTTCTTGTTTTGGGTGATGCATTTTATGACAATAATGACATAGCTTATAAGTATCATGACGGTCTTGATATGGGTGAATTAATTAAAAAAGCTATTGAAACTCCATTAGATGTGGCTTGTATTGAAAGATATAAACGATTTTTATATAAAACAGTTTTGTTACAAGGCTCTATGAGTGAGAAGCTTCTTAGATCTTCCAAAACTGTTGCCAACCGACTATCTGAATTAATGGCCAAATCAAATACAAGATAAAGATGCAACCATTTATTTCAGTCATCATACCATTGTACAATAAAGCACCTTACATCAGCGAAACTGTAAGTAGTGTACTTTCACAAAGCCTAGAAAATTACGAGTTAATTATTATTGACGATGGCAGCACTGACGATAGTGTTGAGAAAGTGAAGCAATTTAACGATGATAGAATTAAAATATACCAACAAAACAACAAAGGCGTTGCCGCGGCAAGAAACAAAGGTGTTGATTTGGCTAAAGCTGAATATATTGCGTTTTTAGACGCCGACGATTATTGGGATTCCACACATCTTGAAACTTTAAAAACCAGCATAACCAAATTTCCTGATGCTGGCCTGTTTTGTAACAACTATAAAATAAACTATAACGGAACCTTTGCCACTGCTTCCAAAATTAACGTGAACACTATTAAACCGATACTCATTGAAGATTACTTTAAAGCAAGTAAATACGATTCGTTAGCGTGGACATCTGCAGTGGCCATTCCTAAATTAGTTTTTTTAAACATTGGCGGCTTTAATTCAGACTTAAAAACTGGTGAAGATTTGGATCTATGGATAAGACTGGCGTTAAACTATAAGGTAGTATTCAACCCTAAATCAACCATGATCTACAACAAGCACGTGGAAAACAGTTTATCCAAAAACAATCTTGTAGAAAGTAGACTGCACTTCTTTGAACTGCACAAGCATAACGAATCTCATAATAGTTCACTAAAAACGTATTTGGATAACAAACGCTATGAAATGGCGCTTCGCGCGAAATTGAGAGCCGATGACAAAACGTTTACGCGTTTAAAACAGGATATTTACATCACTAATCTAAATACTATGCAAAAGCTAGCATTAAACACTCCTAGGATGATTCTGCAACTTCTGTATAATATCAAACAAATGGGGAAAAAATAATTCGGTTTCTTAAACGGACTTGAATTTTAAAAATTCATCGTAGACTCTTATATAATCTCCTTCGTCGTAAGTTTCAGACGCTAAAACCAAACACACTGAACCTGAAGAGAAATTATCTATTTCTCGCCAAATACCTGGTACAATAAGTAATCCTTTATGAGGCTTGTTGCAATTAATGACCTGAGTATTTTTACCATCTTTTAAATGCACATCAAAGCTTCCGCTCAACGGAATAAGCAATTGATATAATGATTTATGCGCGTGCCCACCTCTGTAGGCATCTGAAGGCACATCGTATAAATAATACACCCGTTGTAGTTTAAAAGGCAGGTTATCCTTTTCCAAAACCGCCAAAATTCCTCGTTGATCATGCACTCGTGGAATTTCTATTATTTTTATATCCGTTAATGTTGTCATTACTGTTCAATTAATGAGTGCCACTTTAAAGCAATTTGGTCTGCACTTAAATGTGATACGCTTTTTCTAGCATTTGCAGCACAGCTAAGATATAGATTTCTATCTTCAATAAAACGATCAAGGGCTTTTGCAAGTGCAGTCTCGTCATGATTTTTTACGACCAACCCATTGAATTCGTCTTTTATTACCAACTCTTCTGAATTTTCATATTGCACAGTAACAACTGGCTTTGCCGTTGCTAAAGACTCAATCAATGTCATAGGAAACCCTTCATAGCGACTACTCAGAGCAACAAACAACGATCTGTGTATATAAGGAAACGGATTAGCAGTAAAAGGTAAAATTATAATATGGCTCTCTGCATTTAACACCTTGATTTCATGCTCTAGGACCTTTTCGTCTTTACCATGACCCATCACAATTAATTTAATGCCTTTTTGAGGCAAAGTGGATTGCATGTAAGCCCTCATTAACAGCGGAATGTTTTTTTGTTCATTCTCAAATCTGCCGTACCATAAGATGTAGTTGTTAGGCACATCAATAGGTTCAATTTTATGACTGTCTATGTAATTGAAGTCAACGGCGTTAAGTATGGTCGTTATATTGGTATATCCGTACTCCGTATTTACTTTATCCGCAATTCCTTTAGAGACAGCAACTATTTTTGACGGTTCCTTATATATCCGTTTTGCAATCCATTTTACTTTAGGAAAGTACTTTTTGGTATCTATATTATGAACAATATAAATAGTTTTTGTTTTGTATATCCATTTAGAAATTAAGAACTCAGACCAGGTTTTCAGTCTAACTCTATGGTCAATAATAACATCAATTTTATTGTCATCAATAAATTTTTTGAACGTTAGAAACCGTTTAAACCTACCTAATAGCGTATTGTCCTTAGATTTTAATTCGCCCAAATTTAACAAGGTTCCTCTGTAAGGGTAAGCCGTAGCATCTAAAATTGAAACAATAAATATCTGGTATCCGAGATCATGTAGAAATATAGATTGCAAAGAAGCTACTCGATCAGCACCGCCCTCGCTCAAAGATCGTGTTACGATGCATATCCTTTTTTTATGTTTACTTTGCATATCCAATTTTCAACCGTAAAGATATTAAATGAAAGTCTTACTTTTTGGCGAATTTAATCGCGCTCATTGGAATATAAAGAAAGGGTTAGAGAAACTTGGTCATACAGCTATTGTAGCAGGAACTTGTGACGGCTTTAAAAAAGTAGAGGTTGATATTGAATTTAAGAATCGTTACAACTCTTATATTCTGAGAAAAGTGCGCTATGCACTAATGAAACTCTTTAAGATTGATCTTCATGCCATTTCTATTAAAAAGCAAATAAGATCACATCAAACAGAATTAAGCGGCTATGATGTCATTCAATTCATAAATGAAGCGCCTTTTGATTTTTACAGGAAGGATCAATTAGATATTTTTAAGTGGTTAAGCCAGTGGAATAATAACGTTTATTTACTCTCTGCAGGACTAGATTATCCGAGTGTAAAATATGCCCACGATAAAAAATTTAGATATTCTGTACTCTCAGCTTATTTTGATGGTAAAGGCAGTGCCTGGGACTTTTCTCCAGCTTTAAGTTATTTGTCTAACGAACACAAGGTGTTACATGATTATATTTTTAAAACCATTAATGGTGTTATTGCCAATGATCTTGATTACCACATACCGTTGCAAGGATGGACTAAATACTTGGGTATGATTCCTCACGCCATTAACACGGACGAGTTGCACTATCAGCCCCAAAAGATTGATGATAAAATTGTCATTTTTCATGGTATAAATAATAGGAATTATTATAAAAAAGGTAATGATTTTTTTGAAGCTGCTTTAGACATTGTCAACAAAACACATGCTAACAAAATAGAGATTATAACTGTGAGGAGCTTACCCTACAAAGACTATTTAAAAGCATATCATAAAGCTCATATACTGCTAGATCAGGTTTACGCCTACGACCAAGGATTTAATGCTTTAGAAGCCATGGCAAGAGGTATTGTTGTCTTTACAGGCGCAGAAAAAGAATGGTTAGACTATTATGGGCTGATGGAAGATACTATAGCAATAAATGCTTTACCAAATGCAAATGCTATAGCAGAAAAACTCATCTGGTTAATAGATAATCCAGATAAGATAAAAACCATTTCTAAAAATGCTCGTGCTTTTGTAGAAAAAGAACATCACTATATTACGCTGGCTTCTAAATATGTTGAAACTTGGAATGCTAATTAAGTATCCTGTTTTACAAAGTAGTACTTAACGGCACCAATTACCACGATTAAGTAGATAATGTATCTTAAAAAGTGAGCAATAACTACACCCTCTGTGCCATAAGGACCTATAAGTAGTTGTGAGAAAATATAAAATAAACCAAGAGAAATTATTTCGGTAAATACAAAAGTCTTCACCATTTTTTTAGCAATAAACTGATGGGCGAGCACTAATGAACATAGACGAATAAAATCACCTAATAATTGCCATTTGAACAGAGTAGTCATGCCCGTAAAATCTGGATATATGATTTCTATTATAAAATCTCTAAAAACGTAAACCAAAACCATTCCCACACCAAAAATAGGTAAGATGGTTTTATAAATACTGAGCACTTCAGTTTTAAATGCTGTTTCCGTTTTGATTTCAGCAAATCTAGGCAGTACGTAAAGTGTAAATAGACCAGTTGCAAATACCATGTAATTTTTAGAGATAAAAGTCATTGCTGTCCAATAACCAGCTTCAGCGATATTGAGCTGTCTTGTAATGAGTGTTCGTATATCCAACTCTATATAGTTAATAAGAAAAGTGGATACAAAGGACATTACAGTAAAGGCTAATAGCCTATTTGTAAATGAAAAATTGAGGGTGAGCTTTTTAAACGTAATGTATTGAGATAGTGTTTTTTTATAAAGCACCAGTATAACAATCAACTGAATAATTGGTGCTAAGATCACAGCAATCAACAGTCCCTCGATTTTATAATTAATGAGGCAGATAACTAAAAATAATGCTGACAGCAAATAGGTTGCTAAATCTATTTTAGCATAGGTCTTATAAGCTGATAATCCATTTATAACGCCATAAAATATTCTGTTTAATCCAATACTAGGAACGATTATAGCAAGCAGCTTAAAAATAAATGTGTATTCAAGAGAATTAAATAAGTACTGGCTTATAAATTCTGCTCCAAAGAATAGGGCTACTCCCGAGACTAGTGTACCAATAAGTGACAAGAAAAAGGAAGCAGAAAATAGTTTAACAAGTGTAGCTTCGTCTTGCTTAAACTCTGACAAATACTTTACAATGCCATTAAAAACCCCTAATGTTGATATGCTAGATAGCATATTCATTACATTTCTTATTTGTCCTAAAGCCGCCACTCCAGACTCACCAACAGTAACAGCTAATAATCGCTGAACTCCTAAAGACACAATTAACCGAATCCCAATGACAGATGCATTAAGAGATGTAATCTTTAATATGAGATTGTTGGAGATAAATTTTGGTAGTTTCACAGCTGAAGATTAAGTATTATCAGACTCTGTTATTACTCCAAATAGAGAACTACTAAAAAGCAACAATACAATGAGGAAGTGTAAAAAATAACTAAAACAATGTCCTATTACTGCACCTTGAATACCATAAAGATCAATAAAGTATATACTCGAAAAGTAGAGGATTACAAATAGAAATATCTCGAGTATAATAAAATGCGTAAACATTTTTTTAGCTAAAAACTGATATGCAATAACCATGGATAAAACTCTAAGGAAATCTCCTGCAATTTGCCATGCAAACAGGCTTTCAACCTGTCTAAATTCGGGTGTAAAAATGACATTTATTATTACGTTTCTTATAAGAAAAATTGTGACAAGCATTACTGCAAAAACTGGCATTACAGATTTATAAAAATTCCATACTTCTTTTCTAAATTCTGATCGCGTGTGTATTTCTGCGAATCGTGGTATGATGTAAAGTGCCATTAACGAATTAATAAACATAAGATAATACTCACTTATTCTGTTCATGGCTTCCCAATAACCTGCCGCCTTTATACCAACATTTGAGATCACATAATTACGAATTAAAATAAGTACAATGGGTATTGCTATTGAAGAAACAATAGCCATAATAGCGTAAGGACTTAACTTGTTCAAAATGGTTGAGCTCATGTTGGTTATTTTCACCAATGAGGTGAAATTCTTCCTATTTAAAATCCCAACAAGAGTTATTAAAAAGATGAGCGATGGAGTTATAACCACAGCAATTAAAGCTCCATCAATATTGTCTTGCCAAATGAGCAGCAAGGTGATAAGCAGTCCTAATATCTGCCCAATGATATTAATGATCAGTAAAATTTTATATTTAGAGAAGCCATTCATTATAGAAAAGCTAAACATGTTTAATGCGTAGAATGGCAGGGCAATAGCTAAAACTTCAATAACATATGCGTAATTATAACTTTCTGAAAACAAGAAGTCATTAATTATATGTGCATTGTAATAGCACACAAACGACATGAGAATTGAAGTAAAAAAACCAAGGTAAAAAACCGTCGATAAGGTTTTGCTTAACGTATTTATATCGTCCTTATATTGACCAATATATTTTACCAGACCATTGTAAAAACCTGCAATAGAAAATGATTGAACAGCACTTAAAAAGTTTCTTAGATTACCAATGAGTGCCATCCCTTCAGCACCAATAAAAACAGCAATAGCTTTAGATGTTAAAAGACCAGCTAATATTTTTATACCAATAGTAATAGAATTAAGATTGGCCACCTTAAACAAAACATTAGCGTTTATGTATTCTAATAGCTTTTTCAATTAATAGCGGTTTAAGGTGTTTATAACATAAGTTACTTCTTCATCTGACATAATGGGATTAAGTGGAATACTTATACATGTATTATGAATGGTTTCGGTTATTGGTAGATGAACTGAGTTAAAATCCTTTAATGCGTTTTGCTGATGAGGCGCAATTGGATAGTGAATAACAAAGCCCACATGATACTTCTCTAGATAACTCATAAATACTTCTCTATTTTCAACCCTTACAACGAATGCATAAAACACGTGCGCCTGTTGTACCTCAACAAATGGTAAAATTATTTTATCATTTGAAATCTGCTTTAAGTATCTCTGTGCTATCGTTCTTCGCTTTTCATTATCGTTATTGAGCTGCTTAAGTTTTATAGATAGGATACCTGCTTGTAAACTATCTAATCTACTATTTACGCCAATAGTTTCATTAATATATTTTTTATGACTTCCGTAATTTCTTAATAACGCAACCCTGTTAAACAGTTCTTTATCATTTGTGGTAACTGCACCACCATCCCCAAGTGCACCTAAATTTTTACTAGGATAAAAGCTAAATGCCGCAGCGTCACCTATGGCTCCAGCCATTGAATTATCTCTGTTTTTTGCACCATGAGCTTGCGCGGCATCTTCAATAAGTAACAGATTATTCGTTTTAGCTAAAGTTGTAATATATGGATCTGCAAGTTGGCCATATAAATGAACGATTATAATAGCTTTTACCTGTTCATTGAGATGCGATTTAATACCCTCTGCGGTGAGGTTGTACGTCTGCAAAGAAGGCTCTACCAAGATTGGTTTTAATCCTGCATGAATGACGGACAATATTGTAGCTATAAACGTATTGGCTGGAACAATAACATGATCGCCAGGATTTAGCTTACCAAGATGTACATAGCCTTTCAAAATTAGGGTTAGTGCATCTAATCCATTGCCAACTCCAAGACAATGAGAGGCGCCACAATACTGAGCAAATTCAGTTTCAAATGTTATTACTTTATTGCCTAGTATGTACTGCGATTCAATTATTAGATCGTTGAATTCTGCCTTAAAAGCGGCTTCAAATCGTGCATTTAGTTTATGTAAATCTAAGTACTTAACCACTAATTTTAAGTTTATAAAAATGCTGATGAAACTCTTTACATCCTAGCTCTTGTTTCTGCCTTAATAAGCCTTCATTATATCCTTTAGGATGTTCTTCATCTCTAACTGTTCCCATTGAAAAAAATGATTTACCTTCAGCCTTATACTTATTAATTAAAGTAATAAATAGGTACTCTAGTGCTCGCATCTGTTCGCCTGTTTCAGTTGTTGCACCATATTGAGACTTCACTATTCGACCTTTGTCAAAAATAGTAATACCAGCCAAAATTGTTTTATTTAATAGGATATTATACTGTTTTATCTGTTGTGGAAACCTTTTTTTTAATAGCATAATTTCTTTTAGGCTATGAACTGGCTTAACACCGTGCTTTTCGTTTAGCCTAGGCACTAATATATTCTCCCAAAACATAGTGAAGTCTTGAGTCTCTTCAATCTTGAATCCCGTTTCTTGATGTCGTCTAAAATGTTTTCGCTTAGTTTTGTGTATTTCAATGGGTTGGTAGTAATCTATAGCCAACACTTTATCCGTTCTATAAAGTTCGGTAGCTTTAGTGTTTATATAAGTCTCTATTGCCTTACTTATGTCTGAATGATAGAATCCTGGTAAGCCTTTTAGGTGAAATTCCTGAACATTAGTCGTCTTCAAGTAATCCAGAAAAGCATTGATCATAGGTTCTACATCTGTTGCATTTAGGGATTGCTCAACAACAAAACCACCATAGGTTAATCCTTGATGAGAGTAGAGTGTATTGTTTTTGATGTTTGCAGGAAATACAGCTATAAGCCTATCATTTTTATAGACTAGTAAGGAAGCATCTTTAAATCTATCACTGTGATACTCCATAAACTCTCTATAAAACAAAAATGAAGTATTAGGCGAAGTTGAAACCAGTTTGTTCCAATCTTCAAGAAGACTCGAATTGTATGAGACTATTTTATAAATAAGTTGGTTCTCTTAGGTTAAAACGACGTGAAAATACAAATTTCGATGGTTTATAATTTTGTTTTCCACGTTTAATTAGAGCTTATCGCTCTACTCCTCTTCCAATTTTAAATTGGTAGATGCTATAACATACAACGGCCTTTCTTTAACATTGTTATTTATTCGGCTTATGTATTCGCCAATAATACCTATCGATATAAGTTGAATACCACCAATAAACATAACGCTAATGATGAGCGATGTCCAGCCTGTAATAGTCTGTTTTAGAATAAAATGCGAAAAAATTGCAAATAAAATAACCAAAAACGAAAAGAATGAAATAATAAATCCGAGTCTACTTACAAACAACAATGGTTTATCAGAAAAGCCCGTAATACCATCAAATGCAAGTTTAAACATCTTACTATAACTATAGGACGACGTGCCGCCTTTACGAGATTCTCTCTGAAACAACACATGGGTTTGCTTGAGTCCTATCCATGCTATTTGTCCACGCAAGAATTTGTCTTGCTCTTTCATTTTGTTAAGTACATTCACCACTTTTTGGTCAATGAGCCTAAAATCTCCTGTATCCACTGGTATATCAACCTTGGTTAGTTTATTGAGAATTCTGTAGAATAGCTTGGCCGTTAATTTTTTTAACGCAGATTCACCCTTTCTCCCATCGCGCTTAGCATAAACCACATCATAGCCTTTTTTGTAAGTAGCGTACAATGATTTAATAAGTTCTGGCGGATCTTGCAAGTCACTATCGATAATGACAGTACATTTTGATTTGCAGTGTTTTAATCCTGCAGAAACCGCTACTTGATGTCCAAAATTTCGACTAAAATTAATGTAGAATATCTTTTCATTCAATTCAGCGAATTCTAATATTTTTGACGCCGAATTATCTGTACTTCCGTCGTTTATAAAAATAATCTCATAGGAGTCAGTTATGCTTTTCAGTGTGTCTGTTAATCGCTGATAGAGTTCATCTAAATTCGAAGACTCATTAAAAACAGGAATGATAACTGAGAGATCTTTATTAGTCATTTTTAGAGTTTATTTCGCAGGATGATTGACTTTATATATGTTAAAATAAGAATTACTCCAAACAATCTCATAATTATGAGATATTAAAAATTGCTGCAGTATTTTATTCTTATAAATTCTACTTTCATTATCTGCATGCGGAGTTGTCGACAAATAGTTAAGTTTTGGCTCAGAAAAAGCTATAATCGTCTCAAATTTTTGCGCTACAATCACAGGTAATTCATCTTTGTCTTGTGATGCCATGTCTAATTTTCTTTCAAATGACGCATCATCGTATAGCCAGACCCACGGATTACCTAAATAAGGTTTAGTTTCCGTAAGGTAATGGATCAATGGTATATTATCATATGCCAAAATGTAATCATTGGGTTGTGCAACCTCCTTTAAATGAAACAATACTTCATTTAAAATTTCGGCGCGTTCTTCAGTCGTATATACATGTTTCAAATATTTTGAATTGACTGATGCTGTTTTCTCTAATCGACTTCCTGGATCAAAATATGCTTCATTAAAAACTCTGTAAACTTTAATACTAAAAAAGGAAACTACTATAGCAATTATAATAATATTAGACGGCCATTTGTACTCCACTGACCTCATTTTCAATTTAGATAATAGCAAGATTGCATAAAAAAATAACGGTAAGGATAACCATATAGCCATATAACCACTGCTAATAACACCACCTGCACTGCCCAATGGTAAAACCAACAAAATCAAAAGAGCTGCCAAGGCAACACATCTAAAAATATCAGATTCTTGTTTTCTTATAATAACAACCAAACAACCTATTAAAGACAACACATATATGGCATAAATGGTATGTTGATTGTAAAACCAATAACCGTATACCACTACTCCAGCAACTAAGAGTATGCCTTTACCAACTGATTTACTATTTAGGAATTTTGAAAGAAGTATAAGCACTGCTGTTAGAATTCCAAATTTTACGAACGACCCTAAAATGGTTTTATAATTTAAAAACTGAATTGAAATAAGATCCGAAAAATTATGAGAACTATCACTGGCTGTACCAAGATCTGTAAGTGTTTCTAAGGCACTACTAAAAATAGACCATTGACCCAGAACCACTATGAGTAACACCATTGCAGTAGCTCCTAAACCTATACCCAACACATACTGAAGTGTTGATTTTAAAATTACATGAACTGACGTTTTTGATATCATTCCAAAAAACGGAATTACAGCTATTAATGCTAAGAGACTTAGGTTGGTGAGTCTTGCAAAAATATTTACGCCTATCACTAAACCTGCAATTATAAACCAGGACGATCCCTGCTCTCGCAATGCTTTAATTAAAAAATAAACACCTGTTACAGTTAGTAGTGCTGTTAATTGATTGTGATAAAAGACCAAGAAGCCAAAATCATAAATAAACAGTGCCATCAAAAGACCAATAATGACGTACTGAGTTTTTAAATAAGGTTTAAGCACATAAAATCCTACGATATAGGTCAAGGTGTTTACAATGATTGCCAATAATTTAAAGGAAAGCATCCCAGCACCATCAAAGGTCTCATACCATATACCACCAATAAAACCAGCCAGCCAGTACATAAAGTTATATTCTACAGACTCTGGATGATTAAAGAATTGTTGATAGAACGTTAACATAAATCCATCATCACAAACGTCAATACCTTGAAATGCCAATAGCAATTGAACGGTAACAGCGAGGACTATTGACCAGATGAATGTGCTTTTTATTAATGGAATTTTCAAATCTTAGTGAATGAATAATGTCTCCTACAAAAATAGAAACATAATTTAGCTAGAGACTTACAGCGCAATTTAATTTTCTTTTAGGATGAAAGCTTTATTTTAGCTTTGCGAATTAATACCATCAATGACTCAAATAGATCCTAGGGCAATCTTAAAACATCCACTAATATATACCACGTATCAAAAATTAGTAGGTGGTTATAAGGCGCGTCAATTATTTGTAGAGAACATACTTGAAGTGAAAGCAGGTCAAAAGATCTTAGATATTGGCTGTGGACCTGGTGATATTCTAGACTTTCTGCCAGAAGTAGACTATACCGGAATTGATATTGATGCTCAGTATATAAATAAGGCCAAAGAGAAATACGGTGAACATGGCGAATTCATTTGTACTACAGTTGAACAATACCAATTAACATCGCCTCTCTCTTTTGATCTTGTTATCGCGGCTGGTGTTTTACATCATGTTGATGATACGCAAGCTACAGTACTTTTAAAACTAGCTAAAGCGGCTAAAAAACCGCATGGGCGCTTTGTGTCTATGGATGGCTGTTTTATACCTCAACAAAATAAAATCTCTAAATATCTTATACAGAAAGATAGAGGTGAATATGTGCGCACCTCTGATGCATACAAAAAATTAGCTGAACCCATATTTGATAATGTAAAAGCTACAATTGAAGAATCATTTTTCAATATTCCATACACACTTCTTATTTTAGATTGCCAATAATTATGGAGCAACATTATGAGCAACATTATCACCGTTTAGAGAAATCTCATTTCTGGTTTAAGGCAAGACGAAATTTTATTGTAGAGCTCTTAAAAGACACATCAAAACAAAGCAAAATTCTTGATGTAGGCTGTTCATCTGGATTACTGCTTACAGATTTAAAGTCCAATGGATTTTTAGATGATAATCTCTATGGTATAGATATCAGTGAAACTGCTATTGCTAATTGCAAAAAACAAGGTTTACAAAACTGCCACCTCATGTCTGGAGATGCTCTTAATTTTAATCAAAAATTTGATGTTATCATCGCTTCAGATAGTTTAGAACATATTAATGATGATCTAAAAGCTGTTAGCAACTGGAAAGACCATTTAACTGAAAACGGTAAAATATGCATTTTTGTGCCCGCTTTTAACATGCTATGGAGTCAACATGATATAGAGAACAAGCACTACAGGCGCTACACTAAAAAGCAATTAATTAAGGTGGTTTCTAAGACAAATCTTGATGTTATAAGAGCCAGTTATTGGAATTTTTCGTTGTTTCTTCCTGTATTAATCATTAGAAAGTTACAGTCCATCAGTAAACATCATAAAAAGAATCATCAAGGTGACCTTAAGTCAGTCAGCTTACTAAATCCTATTTTGCTAGGTCTACTAAACTTAGAAAATTATCTCCTAAGGTTTCTCAATTTTCCTATCGGAATTAGCACATTTTGTATAGCCCAAAAAAAATCTGAAGACTAGTCTATTTTGATTTCTTTGCCGTTAAATAATATATATTAATGCTCAAAATTGCTGCATTAGTAATAATTATTGGCCATGATGTAGCTAACATAATTCCATAAACCACGAAAAGTATAGCACCTATAGAATTAATAATCCTCAGTCGCCTCATAGACTTCATAGCAAATGAAATTAAAAGCACAGCAGAGGCTAAATAGCCCACCCATTCTGTTATAGATACGCCTAAAAACTCCAATGCTAGAACGATTTATTGCGTTTTCGGTCTACTTCTTTAAGATATATTTTACGGAGTCTCAGATGGTTAGGTGTTACCTCAACATACTCATCTTTTTGAATATATTCTAAAGCTTCTTCTAATGAAAACTTTATTGCAGGAACAATTTTAGCTTTATCATCAGCCCCTGAGGATCTAACGTTACTCAATTTTTTTGTTTTAGTCACGTTGATCGTAAGATCATCACCTCTTGAGTTTTCACCAATAACCTGACCTTCGTAGATATTTTCACCTGGATCCACAAAAAACTTACCTCTATCTTGCAGTTTATCAATTGAATAAGGAATTGCTTGTCCGTTTTCCATAGAGACCAAACTACCATTTTGACGCTCTGGAATACCGCCTTTTATTGGCTGATATTCTTTAAATCGATGCGCCATTATAGCCTCACCTGCTGTTGCTGTGAGTAAGTTATTTCGCAATCCTATGATACCTCTAGATGGGATAATAAATTTACAAACCATACGGTCGCCCTTAGCTTCCATACTTACCATTTCGCCTTTACGCATGGTAACCATTTCAATGGCTTTACCAGATACTGTTTCTGGAAGATCTATGGTCATTTCTTCAAAAGGTTCACATTTTACGCCGTCAATTTCCTTAATGATAACTTGTGGCTGGCCAATTTGAAGCTCATAACCTTCGCGGCGCATGGTTTCTATCAATACTGATAAATGTAAGACTCCACGACCAAAGACCATGAATTTATCGGCACTATCTGTTTCTTCAACTCTAAGTGCTAAATTCTTCTCGAGCTCTTTCATCAATCGTTCTTTAATATGTCTTGAGGTAACGTATTTACCGTCTTTCCCAAAAAATGGAGAATCGTTAATAGTAAAGAGCATACTCATTGTTGGCTCATCTATTGCAATAGTTTTTAAAGCTTCCGGATTTTCTATATCAGCAACAGTATCACCTATTTCAAATCCTTCTAAACCAACTATGGCACATATATCTCCAGCATCAACAGATTGTACTTTTTTACGACCTAATCCTTCAAACGTATGTAATTCCTTTATTCTAGATTTTACAATTTTACCATCTCTCTTCATTAAAGAAACAGGCATATTGACGTTTAGTTCACCACGTTGTAATCTTCCAATAGCTATTCTACCAGTAAATGATGAATAATCTAATGATGTGATGAGCATTTGTGTATTTCCTTCTTTAATCTTTGGTGAAGGTATATGCTCTATCACCATATCTAATAATGGTTCTATATTATCTGTTTGGTCTTTCCAATCTTCACTCATCCAATTGTGTTTGGCAGATCCATAAACAGTAGGGAAATCTAATTGCCATTCCTCTGCACCTAATTCAAACATTAAATCGAACACAGCCTCGTGTACTTCATCTGGTGTGCAATTTTCCTTATCTACTTTATTGATAACCACACATGGTTTAAGACCTAAGTCAATCGCTTTTTGTAACACAAATCGTGTTTGAGGCATCGGCCCTTCAAAAGCATCAACTAATAAAAGCACACCATCAGCCATATTAAGAACACGTTCTACCTCACCACCAAAATCGGCGTGACCAGGTGTATCAATAATATTAATTTTTGTGTCTTTATAAGTTACAGATACATTTTTTGAAGTGATGGTAATCCCTCTTTCACGTTCAAGATCATTATTGTCTAAAATAAGATCGCCCGTATTTTCATTGTCTCTAAATAATTGACAGTGATACATAATCTTATCTACCAAGGTTGTTTTACCGTGGTCAACGTGGGCAATTATTGCTATATTTTTAATTTTTGTCATAAAAATGCCATTTAAAAGCGTGCAAAGGTAAGCTATATTATCGGTTCTCTATGAATATTTTGAAATTATTTATTTGCCTGAAAACTAGGGAATTAAATCTAAGTTACGTTTAATAATAAACATCATAGTCACAAGCATTTAATAGGTCTATTAAAATCTTATCTTTGTGCTAAATATTGAATCATGACCTTATCTGATATCCCTAAGTTAAAGCACACAAATTCTAATAATTTCTTTTTATTGGCTGGACCTTGCGCTATTGAAGGTGAAGACATGGCGCTGCGTATAGCAGAAAAAGTATGTACAATAACAGATAAATTGAAGATTCCATATGTTTTTAAGGGAAGTTTTAAAAAAGCAAATCGAAGTAGAATTGATAGTTTTACTGGTATTGGTGATGAAAAGGCTCTAAAGATTTTAGAAAAGGTATCAAAGACCTTTGACATACCTACAATTACAGATATTCATGAGGTCTCGGATGCTGAAATGGCAGCACACTATGTTGATGTTCTTCAAATTCCAGCATTCTTAGTAAGACAAACAGATTTGGTTGTGGCAGCCGCAGAAACAGGAAAGGTGGTCAACCTTAAAAAAGGGCAGTTTATGAGTCCTGAATCTATGAAACATGCTGTACAAAAGGTAAAAGATGCAGGCAACCAAAAAGCCTGGATAACAGACAGAGGCACAATGTTTGGCTACCAAGATATGATAGTAGATTTTAGAGGTATCCCAACCATGAGGCAATTTGCGCCAACAGTATTGGATGTTACGCATTCATTACAGCAACCCAATCAAAGTACAGGTGTTACTGGTGGCAGACCAGAAATGATTGAAACCATTGCGAGAGCTGGTGTTGTTAATCATGTAGACGGGCTTTTTATTGAGACTCATTTTGATCCTTCAAATGCGAAAAGTGACGGTGCCAACATGCTACACTTGGATAATCTAGAAAAACTCCTAACAAATCTTGTAGCCATAAGAAAAACAGTAATGTCGCTTTAATTCTTTTTGTAAAATCCTTTTTCTTTTACTTTTTCTAAGGCTTCTAAAATATCGATTAAAAGAGCATCGTCAATCTCCTCTATAGACTTGTATCTAAGCGATTTAACAATTTTCCGGTTTTCTGAAACAAGGAATGGATAGTACTTTTTTGGAATATATGCCGAATGGTAAAACGCAACATCTACATAAGCTTTAGACTGATTAAGGTAGCAGATTGGACGCTTACCAATGTAGAAGAACGGAAGTTTCCATTTCAACAATAGTTGCGCTTCTGGTAAGGTATTAGTGATTACCGCTTGTAAATGCATTAATATGGATCTGTAAGGCTCTGGTTGTTTGAGAATATAATGATCTGCTAATTTCAATTATCGCTAAGTTCGTAAATTTCAAATGATTGAATTAAATATATTAATTTTTATCATTACGATGCAAAGCTTCCTCGGGAAATGGAAATAGAATAGTAGAATTTTTCTCAGCTGCAATATTTGATAACGTTTGATAGAGTCTCAATTTAATAGCTGATGGTGATTGATCTATCTGCTTACCAGCTCTCAGTAATGCACTAGCCGCTTGTTCTTCAGCCTGAGCTAATATAATCCTAGCTCTTCGTGAACGTTCGGCCTCGGCTTGATTGGCCATCATTCGTTTCATATTTTCAGGTAATTGTATGTCTTTAATTTTTACATCAATAATTTCAATTCCCCATTCCTTAGTTGCCACTTCAACAATGTTTTTAATATTCTTACCCATTTCCTCACGTTTAGATAGAATAGTGTCAAGTTCAACCTTACCACACACATCCCTCAATGCCGCCTGAGATAATTGAGTTATTGCAAAGTTAAACTCTTCTACTTCTAGCACAGCCATTTCTGGATCTATAACCTTGAAAAATACAACGCCATCGATACTACATGGGACGTTGTCTTCTGTCATTACCTCTTGTGATACTACGTTTATGGTAATGACCCTAATATCAACAATTTGAATAGTCTCAATTAGTGGAATAATCCATCTAAATCCAGGATTCAGAGTACCAACATACTTACCAAATCTAAATTTAAGTGCACGCTTATATTCAAAAATTATACGAATTCCGGTTAATAATATTAAAACTACTAGAATGGTTAAAAATAAAGGAGGATTCATAATGATGATATTAGTTATTTTCAATTCTAAACTTAGCTCTTAAGGTCGACTTAAAATTTGAATTAAAAAATGACATTTATCACCTCCTTTACACAGCTATTCCTTACCATCAACATAATCTTGCAGATAACTAAATCGATCTGTTAGTTTACCATCCTTAGTCATTCTAGCACGTTGCAAAACACCATCCTTATCACCATTAAAAAAAGCAGGAATAACGTTTTCTATAAACTGAAAACTGAAACCTCTACTTGCATTATCAGGCAATTCGCAGGGAAGATTATCAACAGCCATAACTGCTATGGCTTTACTATCTTTAAAATCAACTTCGGTTTCAGATACAGGATCGTAGCCGTAATTTGGCTCAGCAATAGTTGAAGATTTTATTGTACAGGCTACAGGTCCGTCAATATCGCAACTTATGTCTGCTACTACTGATATTTTAAAATCTGGTGATTTAGCATCTTCACGTGTAAATAAAAATGGTGCTCCATCGCCATAAAAATGTCCAGCAATAAATAGATCACTAACCTTGGCAAAGCTCATAAATGTTGATTTATAGGCTTCAGGATTATTAAAAAAGTCTGATAATCCTAATTTTTTGCCATCGAGACGTTCGTTGTAATCTAAGGCATCAATATTTACATACACTGGCTCATTGTAAGATTCATTTAAGTAATTGATTGCTGAGACCTCGCGTATTTTTAAATGATCAAGAATTTCCTTGGCACCAGAGCCAACGCGTCCAGTCCCTGTCAATACTATCTTTATATTTGGAAGTGAAATTTTATCTAGTTCTAAATTCAACTCGTCTCTATTTTTAAGTTCCGATGCTTTTGGCAAATTAAAAAGATTGTGTTTTAAACCTAAAGTTCTAATACCATTATAAGCGCCTACTACACCAGCATAATATCCAAAACCGATAAGGCGTACATTATTTTTATCTACAATAACCTCATGATCATACAATTCAATATTCTTGTCAAGAATAGCCCGTAACAATTCTCTGTTATAAGGCTGCTTTTTAATCGTATGACTAAAAAAGAAATACTTCTTATTTGGAATTAAAGCATTGATAGGAACTTCCTTTACACCAAGCATAACTTCGGCTTCAGACACGTCTTCTTGAACATTAAATCCTAATGAGCTATAAGCTGAATCTGGAAATACGCGAATATCTGAAGATTCTACAAGTAGTTCTGCTTCTGGATACTGGTCTTTAATTGCTACACAAGCCTGTGGTGATAGAACCACTCGTCTATCTGGTGGGTTTTTGCGTTCCTTGATAATGGCAAATTTCATAGTCTAGTCTATTGATTGAGTTATCTATATTATTAGGGCCAAATTGACAGTCTTTAAATTTGGTATAACATTTGCACGAAAATAAGCGGATTTGTGAGGTTGCACAAGTTTTTTCGTAACTTCGCAATCCTTATTTAATAAATACTTGGGGTCGACTGGTTTTGACAGCGAGACTTATTAAATGGTAAGCACGTCGTGTAATGACTTTGATACACGTAAAAGGCTAGGTCACAATTTAAACGGCGAGAATAACTACGCTTTAGCTGCCTAATCTGAATTACAGTAAGATTAAGCCTCGTCCTACTAGGTAGGAAAGCTAAATGTCTCTTGAAAGCCTTGGTTAGTGGCGTTCTATTTAGAGGCATCGTAAAAATTAACTAAGATTACGTAGTGCTTCGATGCGTTTTCGAGATTAAGAAGCTAAGTTATAAGTAGACTGTTTTTTGCCGGCTTATAATCGAAAATCAATAAAAAACTAAACGTGTAGAAAGCTATTTGGTAGCTTGTTTGGACGAGAGTTCGATTCTCTCCGACTCCACAATATTCAATTTACATAGAAACTCAGCACTAAAATGCTGAGTTTTTTGTTCAACATTAATCATGTAAGGGCATAAAATATTCAAGGATCAAAATTGCTCAAATAGATAACATTTCAGGGCAAAATTTGCAAAAATCATACACCCTATCGAAAATTTGATCAATTTGTCCTATTTTTTTTACAATTACCTTATTTCAACTGAATTTAGATATCGTAACCCCAAACAAAACACTATGAATTTTTCAAGAATTTCGAAAAAAAATAAAATCACTATTACGGTCATTGGTCTGTTATCGGCATTAATGTCTATATTTTTTTCGTCAATAGTAGAATTTTTATTAGACTTTGCGCATACTTATCTAAATCCGTACAATGCAACTTATACTAAAGGTCATGAGATGACTATCCAAATTTCAGTAGGGTTATTAATCTTACTAGGTATTTTAATTTGTTGTTCATTATTATTTAAATGGCATTCTAGAATTTATAATTTACTAAATCGGTTGTTTCAATTTAATGATTTGAAAAATTTAATTTTTTCGGACCCACTTACTACTAAAAGCCATCTATCAAAAAATGTATTTGTAATAAGTGTTTTTATTGCATTAGTTCTGCATATAAAACAATTACTAATTGGTGATATTCATTCGGGTACTATGGATGAGCATATACTAGAATATTTAAGTTCAATTTTACTTATTATTGCTGCCGTTATTTTGATAGTGTCAATTGTTTATCTAAAAAATATTAACATAGAAGCTGCTCACAAAAAAATTATTTCTCGAATTTTAATACCATTTTCATTATTATTGGTATTAGTTTTTCTAGAAGAAATAAGTTGGGGACAACAATTTTTAAAGTGGGAATCTCCAGATATGTTTATAGATACTAACTTTCAAAATGAAACCAATTTACATAATTTTATAAATCCCTTCTTGAGATTTTTGTATCCAATGATTGGTATAGGACTATTTATAATTTTATTTTTATTATGGTTTTATTATAAAGGCGACAAACCATTTTGGTTAAAACTGTTAACACCACATCCAAGTTTAAGTTATATGGCATTTTTTATGGCATGTACCTCTTATGCAGGTATAAGTGAAATTTTCGAATTATTATTGTATCCTTTTATTTTACTTTATAGTATTCGAATATTGATGTGTTTAAAATATCCTAATTCCGTTCAACTAAAACCTAAATATTAAAACGCATAAATAATTAACTGTTGGACACACTCCAACTCCACAAATACAAACCCAATACCTTTGTGTCATTGGGTTTTTTTATATCTTTCAATCATGTTACGATTATACATTATTGGCATAGCAATCCTAGTCATTGCCATTATAGCAAATGCCCTTATTATAAAGCTTGGTATAAAATCTTGGTACGATTTTTTACAATTACTAGGATCCGACGGTCTTTCAACCTTAAACCGTATGACTGCCTTAGATTATATATGGCTTTTTATTGGGTATCCATTGGTTCTAGGTCTAGGCTACTATCTTGGTGACAAACTATATGCCCTACTATTTTAATTTTTTTAACACACTTATTTATGGAGAAAACAGTTACCCAAGCCATTGAATACAGGCGATCTACACGAGTTTATAAAGATGAGCCTATTGATGTACAAAAGGTGAAACAATGCTTGGAAAACGCTACACTCGCTCCAACGAGCAGTAATCTACAATTATGGGAATTTTATCATATTACATCTAAAGAAAAACGTTCAGAATTAGCCAATGCTTGTTTTAACCAAAATGCCGCTAAAACCGCTCAGCAACTCGTTGTCGTTGTTGCAAGAAAAGACTTGTGGCGTCAACGCTCTAAAGCCAATCTTAAATTTCTAAATAAAGTTTACAGTAAACCCAATTTAACCGAAAGAGAATTAAAACGGAAAAAGATGGCTACTAATTACTATTCAAAATTAAT
>JABDIQ010000130.1 GCA_013003655.1 Winogradskyella sp.
AAACTGCAAAATACACTGCCAATTGGGAAATATTAGATATTGGTATTGATCAAGAGTACCTTCAACAAACAACAACTGAAACAGAATTAATAGGAAAGCATGAATTGCTAGTTGTTTACAAACCCAGAAAAAAATTTTCGCATAAAGGTGATTATGGTCATGGACTTATTATTGGTGGAAGTTACGGCAAGATTGGAGCGGTACAATTAACAGCACGCTCTGTATTAACAATAGGAGCAGGTTTAGTCACTGCGTTTATACCAAAAAGCGGATACCATTCACTACAGACAAGTTTGCCAGAAGCAATGGTAAAAACTTGTGATAATGACTATTTAATTGATGACATTGATTTAGATTTTGAACCAACCGCTACTGGCATAGGAGTTGGGCTAGGCACCAATGAACTAAGTGCTAAAGCCTTGAAGCAATTTTTAAAGTCTAATAAATCGCACTTAGTCATAGATGCAGATGGTCTAAATCTTTTATCGCAACACAAAGAGCTTTTAAAGCTTTTAAAAGAAAACACCATTCTAACACCACATCCTAAAGAATTGCAGCGTTTAATAGGGTCGTGGACAGATGATTTTGATAAACTTGAAAAAACGAAATCTTTTTCAAAAAAACATAAGGTTATAGTGGTGATTAAAGGAGCTAATACCATCACTGTAACCGGAGAAAAGTATTATATAAATGTAACCGGAAATCCAGGAATGGCTACAGGTGGTTCTGGTGATGTGCTTACAGGTATAATTGTAGGTTTGCTTTGCCAAAACTACAATCCGCTTGAAGCTACGCTTTTCGGCGTTTATTTACATGGCAAATCTGGAGATTTAGCTCTAGAAAGTTATGGCTATCATAGTTTAATTGCTTCAACTATAATAGACCACATTAAAAATGCATTTATAGATCTATTTAGCATGCCAGAAGTACCTGATCAGACAAAAAATGAAGAAACCAATTCTAACTAAATTATATATCCAATCCTTTTAAGAAGGGTATAAGTTTTTCATTAGAAGGCCTAAGGGCATCGGGACTAACAATATGGCCATTAGGATCAATTATTATAAATCTTGGAATTCCATTTATTTTATAATTCCTGATAAAATCAGATTCCCAACCTTCATCAGCTAGTAACTGTACACCACCTAATTGCTTGTTTACTATCATTTTTTTCCAACCTTCAGTAGAAGCTGCAAGAGCCAAATCATCGTTTGCTGCTCTATATCCTCTACCGTCATCAATGGAGATACTTACAAACTCAATATTTCTATCCTGAAATTCTGATTCTAATAATTTCAACGAAGGAATTTCGGCTAGGCAAGGTTGGCACCAAGTGGCCCAAATATCAATGTAAAGGTATTTACCACGCAAATCAGACAATGATGTTGTACCACCATTAACATTAGTATAATTAGTAAATTCAGGAGATGGTGACCCAACAGGCAATGCTTTTTTAATTGCTTGTTTAGATTCAAAATAATTTTTTATAGCTATTATATTATTTTCCATATCCTTATAGCCATTAGCAATTTGTGTAGAGTCTAAATCTTCATATTTCGCGGTTAATTCCTCAAAATCTTTCATGTAATTTTGAATAGCACTATTTAAATCTTTTTCTGTTCCAGTTTCAAACAAATCTTGTGTAATGTGATGTCCAGAAATTAAATAAGATTGTATACTAAAATTATTTCTATCACTCCCGTCGCCATTATAAACTAATTTTTTATCGAATTCATTATAGTCAGTTGTAAACGAGGTATTATAGCCATTTTCTAAATAAATGGAACCATACTCGTTTCCATGCTTAAGTTCATAAGTTGCTGGAGGTAAATGCAAGGTGTCATTGAAAGTACCATCTTCATTCAATTCAATGTCTTTAGCATAGTCACTATTATAAATCTTTAGAACTAAGCTTGAATCTGGATTTGAAATTTTACCGCTCAACGTCGCGTAGTTGGGCGATTTTTCCGTGCATGAAATAACACTAATTAGAACAATAAAAAGTAACGAATGCTTCATTTTTAAGGCGTTTTAAAATTCAAAAATATAAGAATTAAGGGATTGTGAAATGTTTAAAATGAATTATTAACATTAGTTGCATACAAAATTAGTTATTCTCAATTTTGGGCAACAAAATCAATCTTAATGAGTGCTCATTACAAAATACAATCTAGTAAGTTAGAACTATCAACTATTTACGACATTATTTATAACGCTAAAAAGATTTCTTTAAGTGATGAGGCTATTACTAATATTGAAAATTGCCGAAACTATTTAGATCATAAATTAAAAGACCAAAAAGAACCAATCTACGGTATAAATACAGGTTTTGGAGCCTTACATAACGTTAAAATAAATAAGCAGAATTTAAATAAGTTACAAGAAAATTTAGTGATGAGCCATGCATGTGGTATGGGAGATCTAGTGCCACTTCATGTTGTTAAACTCATGTTGTTACTTAAAATACAATCCTTAAGTTATGGGTATAGTGGTGTACATCTACGGACTGTAAATAGGTTAGTTGATCTCTACAACAATGATATTCTTCCAGTTATTTATACCAAAGGAAGTTTAGGTGCTTCAGGTGATTTAGCACCATTGGCTCATTTGGCACTTCCACTTCTTGGTAAGGGCAAGGTACATTACAAAGGCGAAATAACAGAGACCCAAAATGTGTATAAACAACTCAATTGGGAAAGCATTATGTTAGATTCTAAAGAAGGATTGGCCTTATTGAATGGCACCCAATTTATGAGTGCATATGGCATTGCTTCACTTTTAGAGTCTTATAAACTCGCGTATTTGGCAGATCTAACTGCAGCAATATCCCTAGACGCATTTAATGGTCGATTAGAACCGTTTGATCCTTTAGTACATTTTATAAGACCACACAACGGCCAAATAAAGGTTGCAGAACGAATAATGAGATTTTTAGAAGGCAGTGAAATAGCCAAAACGAAAAAAAAGCATGTACAAGATCCTTATTCATTTAGGTGTGTACCACAGGTGCATGGAGCGACATTAGATACCTTAAATCATGTAGCAAACGTTTTTATTACAGAAATTAATGCCGTAACAGATAATCCAAATATTTTTGAATCTGCTGATAAGATCATCTCTGGCGGTAATTTTCATGGACAACCATTAGCGATAACCTTAGATTTTCTTAAGATAGCTATGGCAGAATTGGGAAATATTTCTGAACGACGCGTATTTCAATTAGTTTCTGGCAATAGAGAACTTCCGCTTTTTTTAGTAAAAAATCCAGGTCTTAATTCTGGATTTATGATTCCGCAGTACACAGCAGCAAGTATTGTTAGTGCCAATAAACAATTAGCAACACCTGCTAGCATTGACTCTATTGTTTCCTCTAATGGGCAGGAGGACCATGTTAGTATGGGAGCTAATGCTGCAACACAAGTCTACGAATTAATAAATAATGTAAAAGACATAGTGGCAATTGAACTATGTAATGCGTCACAAGCATTGTACTTTAGACAACCATTACGATCTTCTGATTTTGTGGAATCGTTTTTAGACGTCTACAGAGAAGATATTCCTATTTTAAAAGAAGATTCAGTATTACATGATCATTTAGAAAAATCTTTAGCGTTTATTGATAATATGACCTTAGATGCAGATCTACTATTCATTTAGCATAAAAAAACTCCTTAGTTAAAAAACCAAGGAGTTATTTATAATTAGCTGTAAACCTAAGACTCAGTCGTCTTTTTAGGCGTCTTTATTTCAATTTTTAGAGCGTCTGCTTTTTCATCTAGCGTCATAGTTATTTGATCGCCTTCATTGATTTTTGAATTGATAATTTGCTCGGCTAGGGCGTCTTCAACATACTTTTGAATAGCTCTATTTAGAGGTCTTGCACCGTAATCCTTGTCAAATCCTTTATCTGCTATAAATTCTTTAGCTTTTGCAGTTAATTTTAAATCATAACCAATTTCCTTGATTCGTTTAACCAGTTTAACAAGTTCAATATCAATGATCTTATTTATGTCTTCTTTTTCTAATGTATTAAAGACCACGACATCATCAATTCTGTTTAAAAACTCCGGTGCAAATGCTTTTTTCAGTGCATTTTCTATAACACCTTTGGCATAGTCTGAAGCTTGGGCTTCTTTAGCAGAAGTTCCAAAACCAACGCCTTGTCCAAAATCTTTAAGTTTTCTAGCACCAATATTAGACGTCATTATTATTATTGTATTTCTAAAATCAATTTTACGACCTAAGCTATCCGTTAAATAACCATCATCCAATACCTGTAATAACATATTAAACACATCTGGATGCGCTTTCTCTATTTCATCTAAAAGGACAACGGCATAAGGCTTTCGACGAATCTTTTCGGTAAGTTGTCCACCTTCTTCGTAACCTACATAACCAGGAGGTGCACCTACAAGTCTTGATATTGCGAATTTTTCCATGTATTCGCTCATGTCAATTCTTACTAATGCATCGTCACTATCAAATAACTCGCTAGCTAATATTTTAGCAAGTTGTGTTTTACCAACACCTGTTTGTCCAAGAAATATAAATGACCCAATTGGTTTATTAGGATCTTTTAATCCGGCTCTATTTCGCTGAATAGCTTTCACAACCTTAGCTACGGCTTCATCTTGGCCAATGACTTTGCCTTTAATAAGATCGGGTAGTTTTGAGAGTTTATTAATTTCTGTTTGGGCAATTTTATTTACAGGAATACCTGTCATCATAGAAACTACATCGGCAACATTATCTTCGGTAACTACCTCACGATGTTGTTTAGTTTCCTCTTCCCATTTTTCTTGTGCAACAGCTAGTTCTTTTTCTAAACGCTTCTCATCGTCTCTTAATCGTGCGGCTTCTTCGTATTTTTGTTTTTTAACTACACTGTTTTTAGTATTCTTTACGTCTTCAAGTTTTTTCTCAAGTTCTAGGATTTGTTTTGGCACCTCTATATTGGTGATATGCACTCTAGAACCAGCTTCATCAAGAGCATCAATAGCTTTGTCTGGTAAAAATCGCTCAGTCATATATCGGTTTGTGAGTTTAACGCAAGCTTCAACCGCTTCATTTGTGTAGTCTACATTATGATGCTCTTCATATTTAGACTTTATATTATTTAATATTTCAATCGTTTCCTCAACGGTCGTTGGTTCTACGATAACCTTTTGGAAGCGACGCTCTAGCGCACCATCTTTTTCAATGTATTGCCTATATTCATCTAAAGTGGTAGCACCTATACATTGAATTTCACCACGTGCTAAGGCTGGTTTAAACATATTTGAAGCATCAAGACTTCCAGTAGCACCACCTGCACCAACTATGGTATGGATTTCGTCAATAAATAAAATGATATCGTCATTTTTTTCAAGCTCATTCATAACAGCTTTCATACGCTCTTCAAACTGACCTCTGTATTTGGTTCCTGCTACCAAACTTGCTAAGTCAAGGGTAACGACTCGTTTATTAAATAAATTACGAGATACCTTTCGTTTTACAATTCTTAGGGCAAGACCTTCTGCGATTGCAGATTTACCCACACCAGGTTCGCCAATTAACAATGGGTTATTCTTTTTACGTCTACTCAAGATTTGAGATACACGCTGAATTTCTTTTTCACGCCCAACAACTGGGTCTAATTTGCCTTCTTCTGCAAGAATAGTTAAGTCTCTACCAAAATTATCTAATACAGGAGTTTTAGATTTTTTGTTTGATTTTGCGGTTTGTCCAAAAGGGTTTTGTTTGCCATCTTCTTCATTGATTTCATCATCAGAAAAAGATTCTGCCTTTGGCGTTTCTAGGTAATCGTCTTCGCTAGTTATCATAGATTTGAATTCTTCTTTTACGTTATCATAATCAACTTTTAGCTTATTCAGCAATTTTGTTGTAGGGTCGTTTTCATTTCTCAATATGCACAGCAACAAATGAGCAGTGTTAATTGAAGTACTTTGAAACAGTTTCGCTTCTAAAAATGTCGTTTTTAAAGCACGTTCTGCTTGTCTGGTAAGATGTAAATTTTTCTTCTCATTTGGAGAAGTTGTAATATTAGGGTTTGCAGGGCTTAAAATCTCAACTTTTCTTCTCAGATGATTGAGATCGATCTCTAGCGCACTTAAAATATCAATTGCTTTGCCATTACCGTCTCTAAGTAGGCCTAACATCAAATGTTCTGTGCCAATAAAATCGTGTCCTAAACGGAGTGCTTCTTCTTTACTGTACGCAATAACATCTTTAACTCTTGGGGAAAAATTATCGTCCATGTTTATATCCTTTCTGCATTAAAAATAGTAAAATACGAAAACATTATTTCAAAAATTATACCTTAATTAACATGCTTTAAGCGAATAGACTAAAAAGCATTTATAATTCAAAGTAAATTAGCATATACTTATTAACGAAAAACTACAGGTTTTTTGTTAATAAAAAGTCCTAAAAAAGCCTAATAATCCTCAATAAAAGCACACTAATTTAGTTATATTAGCACGTTTTGAAAACCTACAAAAAAATCAATTAATAGATTATGGCAGAAGGCGAAAAATTAATCCCTATCAACATTGAAGATGAGATGAAAACGGCTTACATTGATTATTCAATGTCAGTCATTGTGTCACGTGCATTACCAGACGTACGTGACGGTTTAAAACCAGTTCATAGACGCGTGCTTTTTGGCATGCATGAACTCGGTGTTAGATCTAATACAGCACACAAGAAATCAGCAAGAATTGTGGGTGAGGTACTTGGTAAATACCACCCTCACGGTGATACTTCAGTATATGATGCTATGGTTAGAATGGCACAAGAATGGAGTTTGCGCTACATGCTGGTTGATGGGCAAGGTAACTTTGGATCCATAGATGGTGACAGCCCTGCAGCAATGCGTTACACTGAAGCCAGAATGAGAAAGATATCTGAAGACATGTTGGCAGATATTGAAAAAGAAACAGTTGATCTAAAATTAAATTTTGACGACACTCTAGAAGAACCCACTGTTTTGCCAACACGAGTTCCGGGATTATTAATAAACGGTGCTTCTGGAATTGCAGTTGGTATGGCAACAAATATGCCACCTCATAATTTATCTGAAGTTGTGGATGGAACTGTAGCCTACATCGATAACAACGATATTGAGATTGATGAATTAATGACTCATGTAAAAGCACCAGATTTTCCAACGGGTGGTACCATATATGGTTACGATGGTGTTAAAGAAGCATTTCATACTGGTAGAGGTCGTATTGTTTTGCGTGGCAAAGCCAATATTGAAGAAATTAGTGGTAAAGAAACCATTGTTGTTACTGAAATACCATATCAGGTCAATAAGGCCGAAATGATAAAGAAGACGGCAGATTTGGTAAACGACAAAAAGATAGAAGGTATTTCTACAATCAGAGATGAATCTGATAGAAATGGAATGCGCATTGTCTACGTGTTAAAAAGAGATGCCATTCCTAATATCGTTTTAAACAAACTCTATAAATATACAGCATTACAATCCTCTTTCAGTGTGAATAATATTGCATTAGTTAAGGGTAGACCGCAATTACTCAATTTGAAAGAACTTATTCTTCATTTTGTTGAACACAGACATGATGTAGTAGTACGCAGAACCAAATATGAACTTCGAAAAGCTGAAGAACGCGCACATATTTTAGAAGGTTTAATTATTGCCTCAGATAATATAGATGAAGTTATAGCATTAATTAGAGCATCGTCTAACGCAGATGAAGCGAGAGAGAAATTGGTAGAGCGTTTTAAGTTATCTGAAATTCAGGCCAAGGCAATTGTTGAAATGCGTTTGAGACAATTAACAGGACTAGAGCAAGATAAATTAAGATCGGAATACGATGCCTTACTAGAAACCATAAAAGACCTAAAAGATATCCTAGATAAAAAAGATCGAAGAATGGATATTATAAAAGAAGAATTGTTGGTGATTAAGGACAAGTATGGTGACGAAAGAAGATCTGTAATAGAATACGCCGGTGGTGACCTAAGTATAGAAGATATGATTCCTGATGAAAAAGTAGTCATAACCATATCTCATGCAGGTTACATAAAGCGAACGCCATTGTCAGAATATAAAACTCAAAATAGAGGAGGAGTTGGACAAAAAGCGTCAACAACGCGTAATGAAGATTTCTTAGAAGATCTTTTTGTTGGTACAAACCATCAATACATGCTTTTCTTTACTCAAAAAGGAAAATGTTTTTGGATGAGAGTTTTTGAGATTCCTGAAGGCAGCAAAACTTCAAAAGGTAGAGCTATTCAAAATCTTATTAATATTGAGCAAGATGATAACGTTAAGGCTTTCATTTGTACTCAAGATCTTAAAGATGAAGATTATATAAATAGTCATTATGTCATCATGGC
>JABDIQ010000133.1 GCA_013003655.1 Winogradskyella sp.
ATTAATTTCTGAAAAACGTTCAGAACAAAAAAAAATATATGTCAGTACTAGTATATACAGAATCTGAAAAAGGAAAATTTAAAAAAATAGCTTTTGAAGTAGCCTCTTATGCTAAGTCAATTGCAACGCAATTAGGAACAACCGTAACGGCAATAACGATTAACGCAGACGATAGTTCTGTTTTAGGAACTTACGGTGTTGATAAAATATTAAATGTTTCTAATGATAGTTTAAACCCATTTAATGCCAAAACTTATGCTGCCGTTATTGCACAAGCTGCAGAAAATGAAGCCTCGCAAGTGGTTGTAATTAGCTCAAGTGCAGATAGTCGCTATCTAGCACCATTACTAGCAGTAAATCTCAATGCTGGTTATTGTTCTAATGTCGTAGAAGTCCCTTCAAGTACTTCACCATTTACGGTAAAGCGAACGGCTTTTACAAACAAAGCATTCTCTAACACTGTGATAACTACAGATGTTAAATTATTAGGATTATCTAATAATTCTGTAGGCATTACGGAAAACCCAACATCGGCATCAACCGAAGACTTTTCACCAAATATTCCCGAATCTGGTGTATCTACGGTGTCTGTAGATAAGGTTACAGATAAAGTAACAATTGCTGACGCAGATGTTGTAGTCTCAGGTGGTAGAGGATTAAAAGGTCCAGAAAATTGGGGACTTGTAGAAGATCTTGCCGAAGTATTAGGTGCAGCAACTGCGTGTTCAAAACCGGTATCAGATTTAGGTTGGAGACCTCATAGCGAACATGTTGGACAAACAGGAAAACCAGTAGCTTCCAATCTTTATATTGCCATCGGTATTTCTGGTGCTATTCAGCATTTAGCAGGAATTAATGCTTCAAAAGTAAAAGTAGTAATCAATACAGATCCAGAAGCACCTTTCTTTAAGGCGGCAGATTATGGTATTGTTGGAGACGCCTTTGAGGTAGTTCCTAAACTAACCGAGAAATTAAAAGAATTTAAAGCCCAAAACGCATAATTTTAGTAACTTGTATTTACCAAGGACTGTTTAGATTAGCGAAAAATTCTAAAACTAGTATTTCTAGTTTGGTAAAGTCCTAATTTAAACAGTTCTTTGCGTTGTGATAGAATGAGCTTAGTACGACTAAATATTAAAGGAATATCTTACAGCCAAACGCAGAATGGAGCTTATGCTCTTATTCTTAACGAGGTTGACGGTGAGCGCAAGTTACCAATAGTTATTGGTGCTTTTGAAGCGCAATCTATTGCCATTGCACTCGAAAAAGAAATTAGACCACCTAGGCCTCTCACACACGATTTATTTAAAAATTTTGCCGATCGATTTGACATTGTTGTAAAACAAGTCATAATTCACAAACTAGTTGATGGCGTTTTCTATTCTAGTTTAATTTGCGAGCGCGATAAAATAGAAGAAATCATAGACGCCAGAACGAGTGATGCCATTGCTTTAGCATTACGATTTGAGGCTCCTATTTTTACCTATAAAAATATTTTAGATAAAGCTGGTATCTATTTAAAGGTAAATCCTAAGAAAACCGAAGAAGAACAAGATAGCATTCTAGTTGATGATCTTATAGCTGAAGAAATTGATGCTTCTATAGGACAAGAATCTTACGCAGACAAGACACTAGAAGAACTTCACACTATGCTTGATGAAGCTGTAAAAAACGAAGATTACGAAACTGCTGCCAGATTACGAGACGAAATCTCAAAACGATAAGCCATCTTCATATGAAAAACCGTATACTACTAATTCTGTTCTTAATCTTTGGTTTAAGTTTAGTAGAAGGACAGAATATAGAAAGTACCTGGCTACTTGAAGAATTAAACACAACAGTTCGTAACGATGCCTTTGGCTTTGATCAGAGTATCGAAGAGCTCAGCCTTGAAAATGGCATGTTTAATTTAACGCTGCAAGACTATGACAACGCAGTGTCTGGAGATTATATCTATCAAAATAATTTACTTGTCTTTTATTTTAATAAACCTAGTGATACTATAAGGCGATTTAGAATTTCGGAACTTACCGATTCCACTTTAGTATTAAAAGAACGAGATTATTTGTACAGCTTTAAGTCGCAAACTTATAAATCAGTACCAAATACAGTTAACGAGAATGCCACGCTAATACCTAGGCAAGGGTTTTCTGTAGAAAGTCTCTATAGAGGTGCTATTGGCATGTTTGTATTATTACTACTCTCCTATTTATTAAGCAAGAATAGAAGGGCAATTAACTGGAGAACCGTTGGTTTTGGGCTTTTAGCACAATTAACCTTAGCCATCGGTGTGTTAAAAGTACCTTTTATACAATCTGCTTTTGAGTGGGTAGGAGGCTTATTTATTGCTGTTTTAGATTTTACTATGGCAGGTACCAAGTTTTTGTTTGCTGCATTTAGCACCAATGAGATCTCAGATTCACTGATGACATTTGCAGTATCCATCTTGCCGACTATTATATTTTTCTCGGCACTGACTTCGGTTTTATTTTACTTAGGAATTATTCAAAAAATTGTAAAAGCCTTTGCCTGGCTACTTACGAAGTTACTCCAGATTTCGGGAGCTGAAAGCCTTAGCGTAGCTGGTAATATTTTTCTAGGCCAAACAGAATCACCATTAATGATCAAAGCCTACTTAGAAAAAATGACTAAGTCTGAAATATTATTAGTCATGGTTGGAGGTATGGCCACTGTAGCTGGTGGTGTTTTAGCGGCATATATAGGTTTTTTAGGTGGCGAAGACGAAGCATTACGCCTGTTTTATGCTAAACATCTATTAACGGCCTCAGTTATGGCTGCGCCAGGAGCTATCGTTATATCAAAAATGCTCTACCCACAACAAGAAAAGATCAATACTAATTTAGAAATCAGTCAGGAAAATATCGGTTCTAATATTTTAGATGCCATTGCAAACGGCACTACCGAAGGTTTAAAACTAGCCGTAAATGTTGGTGCAATGTTATTAGTTTTTCTAGCATTTATTGCCATGATTAATGGCATTCTAGGCTGGGTTGGCGATATAACTTCATTAAATGACTGGGTTGCTCAAAACACCTCTTACAATAGTTTATCATTAGAATTTGTATTAGGCTATACCTTTGCACCACTGATGTGGTTAATTGGAATTGCAAAAGAAGACATAGCACTTATGGGTCAGTTATTAGGAATAAAATTAGCCGCCAGTGAATTTGTGGGTTACATTCAACTCGCCGAATTAAAAAATCCATTAAACTTACTACATCTTAAATATGAAAAATCTGTAATTATGGCCACTTACATGCTGTGCGGATTCGCCAATTTTGCTTCTATCGGAATTCAAATTGGAGGTATTGGATCCTTAGCACCTGGGCAACGTAAAACGCTTTCAGAATTTGGTTTAAGAGCTCTTATTGGAGGTACAATAGCTTCGTTATTATCAGCCACTATAGCAGGTATGATTATTGGGTAAACCACACGATTAGTAGTTAATAACTTTTTATATTATTAAGCTGTTGAATTGATCATTTTTTACTGATTTTTCTACTTTTATTTTTTTGAAAAACACATTGTATATGCAACAATATCATGACCTCGTAAGACATATCCTCAATAACGGAGTTAAGAAAGGAGACCGCACAGGTACTGGAACCAAAAGCGTTTTTGGTTACCAAATGCGCTTTGATCTTAATGAAGGTTTCCCTATGGTAACCACCAAGAAACTTCACTTAAAATCTATCATCTACGAATTGCTTTGGTTTTTAAAAGGAGACACAAACATCTCTTACTTAAAAGACAATGGTGTAAGGATATGGAATGAGTGGGCAGACGAAAATGGAGATTTAGGCCCTGTTTATGGTCACCAATGGCGTAATTGGAATGATGATGAAATAGATCAGATCAAAGATCTTATTGAAACGCTTAAAACTAATCCAAACAGTAGACGTATGCTTGTTTCGGCTTGGAATCCTTCAGTGCTTCCTGATACCTCTAAATCATTTTCTGATAATGTGAAGAATGGAAAAGCAGCTTTACCACCTTGTCATGCCTTTTTTCAATTTTATGTAGCAGACGGTAAATTATCTTGTCAATTATATCAAAGAAGTGCAGATGTCTTTTTAGGCGTGCCATTTAATATAGCGTCTTATGCACTTTTAACTCTTATGGTAGCTCAAGTAAGTGGTTACAAACCTGGCGAATTTATACACACTTTTGGGGATGCACACATATACGACAATCATTTAGAACAATTAGAGCTGCAATTGTCACGTGATATTAGACCATTACCTAAAATGATACTCAATCCTGAGGTAACCTCCATTTTTGATTTCACTTTCAACGACTTTACATTGGTAGATTACAATCCACATCCGGCCATTAAAGGTGCGGTAGCGGTATAAAAAAAAGGCTTTCTTAATTAAGAAAGCCTTTTTTAATTTTAATCTGCGTCTTATAAATTTAAAACACTGTTTTCTGCACCTGCATAATCATTCCAAGCGTATGAATCTGCCTGGTCATCGTTTACGTAAGTACCATCAACGATATATCTAAACTCATAAGAGTTGTCTTTTTCTAAATCAACAGTACCTTTAAAAGTTCCATTTTTTAACTTTTTAAGTTGTATTGCTTTTTTAGTATTCCAGTCGTTAAAGCTACCTACTACAGTTACTTTTTTAGCTTCCTCAGCAGGAACTTTAAAAGTTACTTTGCAAACTGGTTTGCTTTTTAAATATTGTTTTGAAATTGCCATAATAAAAAATAATAAGTTGTTAATTATCGGCACAAATGTATAAAAGAATACTAAAGTAAAATATGATTAATGTCTTTATAACTAAATAATTATGAATTTGCTAAAATTATACTGCTAAACATTAAAAGTTAGCAATGTAATTGACTATAAATTATCGTTTTAATAAGCTAATTATTAGTCTGTTAACACTTGTTTTTTAACGATAACGATTGCGAAAATCTAATTTCACTTACAAAGTGTTCAGCACGCAGCAATTTAGTTAATTATATTACCTTTACCATTATAAATTTATCCTCTATGTTTGGTAAAAAAAAGACAGTATCTCAAATAGATAAAGAACAGCTAGAACTCATTAAAACTGCCCAAAAACGCATCCGGCAAAAGAAGCGATTATACATTCATTTTGTTATTTTCTTAATAGGTGCAGTGTTTTTAATTCTTGCTAATACGGTTTTAGGGATTGGCAAGGATTTTCAAATTTTCAAGATAGACTGGTTTGTATTCGCCATAGGATTATGGTTGTTTTTCTTTATCTATCATTTATTCAATGTTTTTGTAACTCACAAATTTATGGGTAAAGACTGGGAAGAAAAGCAGTTAGCGAAACTTGTAAATAAACAAAAAGACAAAATAGAAGAACTTAAAACTACTTATTTAAAAGATGCTCAAACGGATGTAATTTCAAAAGCAAATAAGGATTTGGTTACACAAGTAAAGCAGAACAAAAAAACAGATTCAGAAATAACCATTATAGTAGCCGCTGGCGAAGACAACGCTATTGGTAAGGATAATGACCTTATTTGGCATTTAAGTGATGACCTGAAACGGTTTAAATCACTTACAGAAGGGCATCATATAATTATGGGACGTAAGACTTTTGAAAGTTTTCCAAAACCCTTACCAAAACGAACACATATAGTTATTTCACGACAAGAAGGCTATAAAGTTCCAGACGATGTTATTGTGGTAAATTCCATTGAAGACGCTTTAGATGCTGCTCATAAAGACAAGTCGCCATACATCATCGGTGGTGGCGAAATCTATAAGCAGGCCATGGATATTGCTACAAAAATAGAATTAACCAGAGTACACGCTACTTTTGAAAATGCAGACACATTCTTTCCAGAAATTGATCCACTACTATGGAAAGTCGTTAAAAAAGTACCACACGACAATGACGAAAATCATAAGTTTGCTTTTACCTTTTATACGTACGAAAGAATTTAAATATTCTTATTTTAGCATTTAAATTTATTAAAGGTATGACAGCATATATATTTCCAGGGCAAGGCGCGCAATTTAGCGGTATGGGATTAGACCTCTATGAAAAATCAACCTTAGCGCAAGAACTCTTTGAACAGGCTAATGAAATCTTAGGTTTTCATATAACCGATGTCATGTTTGAAGGCACAGCCGAACAATTAAAAGAAACTAAAGTTACCCAACCAGCAATATTTTTACACTCGGTAATTTTAGCAAAAACGCTTGGAGATAGTTTTCAACCTCAAATGGTCGCTGGTCATTCTCTTGGTGAATTTTCGGCATTAGTTGCCAATGGTAGCCTTTCTTTTGAAGATGGATTAAAACTAGTATCGCAAAGAGCCCTAGCTATGCAAAAAGCCTGTGAGTTAAAACCTAGTACCATGGCCGCAGTACTAGGATTAGATGATGATATTGTTGAAAAAATTTGTGCCACAACCGAAGGTATTGTGGTTGCTGCTAACTATAATTGCCCAGGACAATTAGTAATTTCAGGCGAAGTAGATGCTATTAATAAAGCTTGTGAAAGCCTTAAAGAAGAAGGTGCAAGACGCGCCTTAGTTCTGCCTGTTGGTGGCGCATTTCATTCACCATTGATGGAGCCAGCAAGAGAAGAACT
>JABDIQ010000137.1 GCA_013003655.1 Winogradskyella sp.
AGACTGATCTCTAAAACAGTTTGTTGAGCCTTAGACATTGGGCTTATCTTGTTTTGGCGCAACTTCTTCCGCATCATTTACCTTCATATTTCTCACTTTATCGCGCAACATACTTTTATAAAAAGCCGCCCTACTTAATGGCTCGTATTCATCAACCTCACCTAATAAAACGAGACTGTCATTTTTAGATTTTCTATAGCTATACTGGGCGAGATTTCCAGTTTTGGTGCATACGGCATGTACCTTTGTAACATATTCTGCAGTGGCCATTAGGTTGGGCATTGGTCCAAACGGATTGCCTTTAAAGTCCATATCTAAGCCGGCAACAATAACTCTAACACCTTTATTTGCAAGGTCATTACACACCCTAACAATTTCATCATCGAAGAATTGCGCCTCATCAATACCTACCACATCGCAACCATCTGCTAAAATAGGTATGTTAGCAGCAGCAGGAACTGGCGTAGATCTAATTTCATTTGCGTCATGAGAGACCACCATTTCATCATCATATCGTACATCTAAGGCAGGTTTAAAAATTTCAACCTTTTGCCTCGCAAATTTGGCGCGTTTTAGACGGCGAATTAATTCTTCAGTTTTACCTGAGAACATAGATCCGCAAATGACTTCTATCCAGCCGAATTGTTCTTTATGATTTACCGTATTTTCAAGAAACATTTCGTAATTTTAACACTAAACAACCGATAAATTTCGTTTGTATAAAGAGGACGTAAATTTATTAAAAATAAAACGCAATAATTAATATCAGAAGTATACTTTAATAAAACTTGTTGCTAAAACATAAATTAACTTATTGTAACATAAAATGAAAAAGAAAATAGAATCAGAACTAGTAAGCATTGCGCATAGAATACTAAAGTTAAAAGGCAAAGAAGATGTTGTGAAAATGCATACTGAAGTTTCTGAACTTTACGAAAAACTTACCGTTTTAAAATTTGCTCAGGAGAATTTTGAAGACGACATGCCAACAATTGGTAATGATTCGTCATTCTTTGATATGTTAGATACTGCGTTTAATAATAAAGTGAGCGATAATATAGAGGTTGAAGATAAGATCTACATCAACTTAGATGAGGTTGAAGATGATGATATCATGGAACCTGTGATGGAAAAAATAAAGGATATGGTGGCTCAAATGCCACAAGAGTCCGTAGTTGTAGATGAGATCTTTGAAAATAAAATTCCTAAAAAGACCAGAGTTAAATCAGACTTTGAAGAAATAACGGCTGACTTCGCTCAAATTCCTGAATTTGAGCCAATTGAGGAAGCGGAAAAAAGAAAAGCGGAAAAGAGCAAGACGTCCTTAAATGATAAATTAAAAGGAAATGCACTGCAAATAGGTTTAAATGATAAGATTGTTTTTATAAAACACCTGTTTGACGGAAAGCAAGAAGATTATGATCGGGTCATTTCTCAATTAAATAC
>JABDIQ010000138.1 GCA_013003655.1 Winogradskyella sp.
AAAGAATCACTTGTTTCAAAATTAAAATCATCTGGAAGTCCTGGGCCACTGTCTGAATATGTCATTTTGTACCTATCATTGTCTTGAACTATTGAAAGTTCTAAGAAATTATCATTCCCAGACTTAAATGCGTATTTATAAGAATTTGTAATTAATTCGTTTATGATTAATCCTAGAGACGCCATTGTTTCTGCATCAAAAATGAGATCTTCAGCAATTGAAATATTCTTAGCAGGAATTATATCGTCACCTTGAAGTGTGTCATCAATAAAATCTATAAGTTTTTCAATATACTCTTTGGTGTTAACATCCTCAAGATTTGAACTCCCGTATAATTTTTGATGAACCAAGGCCATGGACTGCACTCTATTTTTGGCTTGTTCTAATGCAAAAATCACTTTTTCATCTTCATATTCATCTTGCTGCAAGGATAATAAGTTAGCGATCATCTGCATATTATTCTTAACACGATGATGTACCTCTTTTATTAAAGTTTGAATTTTAAAAATGCTACTCTCTAATGCAATATTTTGCTCCTCAATATTTTTATTAGCTAGCTGTAAACGCTCAGTTAGCCTAGTGTTTCTAACATATTGCATAAGTGCTATCATTGAAAACGTTGACAAGAGCGTATACCATAAAATGGTTACAAATGTCACTAGATTAGACGGTTCAACCTGTTTTTTATAAGCACTTCCTATTGTGAGTTTCAGTCCATTGTAACTAATTGTTGAATACAAGAAATTATTGGACCTTACTCTAAAATTTTTGTAATAATCTATATCTCTTTCGGTATTATAAATTTGAGTGCCATCGTAAACCGCTTCTCTAGTAATATCAATTGAATCTTCAACTCTAAACGAATGAACAAAATCTCCTTTGGATTCGGCGGTGTAAAAATAATCTAGCAAATACTTAAGATCTATTACAGTGGCAATATATCCATGTACATTTCCATTTGAATCTTTTGCAGAAAAATTAAAAGGCAAACCTGCCCAGCCTTCTCTTAAGTTTATAGGTCTAAATATTGTTATATCATCTTGATACATCAAATCATTTAAAGCTATTATTTCTTCTGGTGGTCTAAAATCTTTGGCATTTATCCCTTTTAATTGAAAAGGATCTATCTCATCTGGTGTAAATACGTATCTAAAAACTTGTGTAGTATCAACATAGTTAACAATAATCCTGTTATTAAAATCTAGGTCCCTTAATAGATCTTTTAAAAAAGATTGATATTGTTTTTCTGTTGGAAATTCTTCTGAATTAACTAGATAAGACCTTAAGGCAGAAACAATTGCGGCATAGACTTCAATCCCTTTATTAGCTCTAGATACCACTTCTGCATGTCTCTCCTCCA
>JABDIQ010000156.1 GCA_013003655.1 Winogradskyella sp.
GCCATAATACCTATAGCAATAATAATGATGGTTAAAATGGTTCTTAGTAATTGACTCTTAATAGAATCGAAGGCTATTTTAATATTCTCCTTAACTAATTTAAACATAGAAAATGTGGTGTAGGTAAACTAGATTACAAACTATAAGACTACATATGGTCAATAAAGTTACTATAAATTCAAAATTACTTACCCTAGCCAGCAAAAATTATAATATTTTTGTGAAAAACAACGCGGAAATGGCTAAGAAACCAAGTGTTCCTAAAGGTACAAGAGATTTTAATGCAGAAGAGGTCTCCAAACGAAACTATATCATTGATTGTATAAAAACACAATTTGAACGCTACGGATTTCAGCCTATAGAAACGCCTAGTTTCGAGAATTCTGAAACTCTGATGGGTAAATATGGTGATGAAGGAGACAGATTAATATTTAAAATTCTTAATAGTGGCGCATATTTAAAAAAGGTTTCCGATGACATCTATACCTCTAGAGACGAAAATAAGTTAACACCGATAATTTCAGAAAAAGCCTTACGCTATGACTTAACGGTGCCATTTGCGCGCTATGTGGTACAACATCAAAATGACATAGATTTTCCGTTTAAACGCTACCAAATTCAACCTGTATGGCGTGCAGATCGTCCTCAAAAGGGAAGATTTAGAGAATTTTACCAATGTGATGCAGATGTCGTGGGTAGCGACTCATTATGGCAGGAAGTAGAGTTTGTTCAGTTGTATGATGCCGTATTTACGGCACTTCAATTAAAAGGTGTTACTATTAAAATAAATAACCGTAAAATTTTGTCTGGTATAGCTGAGGTTATAGGTGCTGAGGACCGTCTCATAGATTTTACCGTGGCATTAGATAAGTTAGACAAAATAGGAGAGGAGAAGGTAAAACAGGAAATGCTAGATAAAGGTATTCCATCCTCAAGTCTTGAAAAGCTAAATCCTTTATTCAATATTTCTGGCTCATTTGCTGAACAAATAAACCAACTCAAGACGATCTTAAGTAGTTCTTCAATAGGATTAACAGGTGTTGATGAATTAGAGTTTATCAATGCGGCGATTACCGATCTAAAACTACAGTCTGCCGTTTTGCAATTAGACGTAACCTTGGCACGTGGTCTTAACTACTATACAGGAGCAATTTTTGAAGTCGCTCCACCAGAACATATTACCATGGGTTCCATTGGTGGTGGAGGCCGCTACGACGATCTAACAGGTATTTTTGGACTTAAAGGTGTTAGTGGTGTTGGTGTTAGTTTTGGATTAGATCGTATCTATCTAGTTCTAGAAGAGTTGAATTTATTTCCTGACTCGGTAAACGCATCTACTCACGTATTATTTATCAATTTTGGAGACAAAGAAGCACTTTATGCATTAAAGGCTATTCAACAATTAAGAGCAAAAGGCATAAAAGCAGAATTATATCCAGAGGCCAGTAAACTAAAAAAACAGTTTGGTTACGCAGATAAGCGTAATATTCCATTTACTATAATTGTAGGTGAGGAGGAGTTGAGATCTAACACCTATTCCCTGAAAAACATGAGTTCTGGCGAACAACTAAAATTGAATTTAGCTGAAGTTATTGACCAACTGGCAATTATTTAATAATAACTTTTTTGGTAAAGTTACCGCTATCTGTATATAATTTAATGATATACGTACCAGTTGAAAGATTTTCAACACTATATTCCTGATAATTACCAGTTACGGGATTCTGATTTTGATACACCGATTGGCCAAGTATATTATACATTTCAAGTGCGTTGATATCATATGAATGAGGGTTTAAAATAATGATTTTATTTCTGGCATTGCTGTAGTAATAATTTAAATTTACAACATTTTCTTCTGCGACATTTAGTGTTTCGTTTTCAGATTCTGGTATATCAAACCTAAGTGCAAAACGATCATTGATTTCACCTGAATCCAACATAAAATTAAATGCTCCAGTTCTTATGTCATGATACTCATCCGTATA
>JABDIQ010000181.1 GCA_013003655.1 Winogradskyella sp.
GAATAATGACGCCCAAAACGATGTAGAGTTTTTTGTATTCACTTCTGGTACTCAAGCAGATGCTATTGCGAGTCCGAGTAACGGCGAAGATTTTGGATGGAGTGCCGTTTGGGATAGTGCTGTAAAACTTGTTGATGATGGATGGATCGTTGAAATGAAAATCCCTTACCGTGCCTTGCGATTTTCAAAAGATGTAAAAACATGGGGTTTACAGTTCCATAGACGCTTTAGAATTGATAATACACAGTATACCTGGAATCCAATTGATAGAACAAAAGGAAACATTGGATTATATCATGGTGAACTTACAGGAATTGAGAATATAGAACCTCCTACCCGACTTAATTTCTATCCATTTGCTTCTACGGTTTTTAACAATTTTGAAAGCCCTGATTATAATATTGGACTTGATTTAAAATATGGAGTTACCGAAAATTTTACATTAGATGCTACGCTTATTCCTGATTTTAGTCAAGCTGCTTTTGATAATGTTCGATTAAATCTTGGGCCTTTTGAACAAACTTTTGGTGAACAGCGACAATTCTTTAAGGAAGGTGTCGATCTATTTAATAAAGGTAACCTATTCTTTTCCAGACGTGTCGGGAATTCCCCAACAGGAAGCGTTGAATTAGCTGCAGATGAGGAACTCGTCGATTATCCAAATGAAGTAAAAGTACTTAATGCGATTAAATTATCTGGACGTACTAAAAAAGGGCTTGGAATTGGTGTGTTTAATGCCATTACTGAAAAAACTGAAGCTACAATCAAAAATACCTTGACAGATGAAAGTCGAAAAGAAGTTGTTGAACCTTTCTCGAATTACAATATTTTAGTTGTAGATCAGCAATTCAATGGTAATTCTTCTATTAGTTTGATTAACACGAATGTGACTAGAAGTGGTAGTTTTCGTGATGGAAATGTAACAGGACTGATCACCGATATTTCAAATAAAAGGAATACCTATAACATACGAGGTGATATTAAAATGAGTAATGTAAACGAGGATGGCAGTATGAAAACTGGATTGAGCTCATTCTTTTTTATTCGAAAAGCACATGGAAAATTCAGATATAGCTTTGATCATCGCTTTGCCAATACCGACTATGACATCAATGATCTTGGACTTAATTTTAGAAATAACTTCAATAATTTTGGTATTGATGTGAATTATAGGATTTTTGAACCAACCGAGAAACTAAATAATTTTTTCCTAGGAGGCTATATGAATTACCGCAGACTATATAAACCTAGCACATTCACAGGAACCAATTTTGGAATGTTTGTCAACGGACAAACAAAAAAATTAATGTGGTTTGGTGGCAACTTAAATTTCGAGCCAGGAAAACAATTCGATTATTTTGAACCTCGTGATTTTGAGAACAAACGCTTCTTTGTTTATAAGAATATTGTAGACATTAACGGCTGGATTGAAACCAATTCTAACAAGACCCTATCTTTTGAAGTAGGACTAGGAACCTTCCATGCTTTTGATAAAGAACGAGATCTTTTCGGGTACTTCGGAAATATAGAACCAACGGTAATTGTCAACGATAAATTTCGGGTAAGCTATGAATTCCAATATCAAACCAATCGAGGAAGTCGTGGTTATGCCAATAATTCTAACAATATAGAAGGAGAGATTATTTTTGGTGAACGTGACGTCCTATCTATTGAAAATAGCATATCTGGAAGTTATACCTTCAATCCTTTCCATACATTATCGCTATCATTTAGAAACTTTTGGTCTACTGTAACTTATGATCAGCATCCTTACTTTCTTCAGGATGATGGTAGTTTAATTGAACAATCTCAAACCTTCGAAGAATTAGGTCTTGGCAGTTCAGATGTGAATTTCAACACTTGGAATCTTGATTTAAGTTATACTTGGCAAGTAGCTCCAGGAAGCTTTTTAACTGCTTTATATAGGAATCAATTATTTAATTTCAGCGAAGAGTCTAGAAATACATATTTTGAAAGTCTGGGTGATTTATTCGATCAGGATATGAATCATATCTTCTCATTACGCCTGCAATACTTTATTGATTATAATAGCATTAAAGGCATCTTTAAAAAGAAAAACAGAACTAACATCAATAGTTCTCAAAATAGTCAGGTTGGCATGCGTGGAAGCAACTCACGATTTCCTGCACATCAACCTAACTTAGGTATTTATAATTCATATTAAAATAGTATTTTCGTCTGTAATATGATTACAGCTAAAAATATTCACAAATATTTTGACGATCTGCATGTATTAAAGGGCGTAGATCTTCATATCAAATCTGGCGAGATAGTTTCAATTGTTGGTCCTTCTGGAGCGGGTAAAACCACCTTGTTGCAAATATTGGGTACTCTTGATAAAGCCTCGACCAAGCATGATCCTGAGTTAGTACTCAACGGGACTTCAATTATAGATCTTACTGAAAAAGATCTGGCGAAGATTAGAAATGAACAATTTGGTTTTATTTTCCAATTTCATCAATTATTGCCGGAATTTACAGCTTTAGAAAATGTTTGCATTCCCGCTTTTATAAAAGGTACAGCTCGAAATTTAGCTGAAAAAAGAGCTTTAGAACTATTAGAATTTTTAGGGTTATCGCACC
>JABDIQ010000196.1 GCA_013003655.1 Winogradskyella sp.
GCAGCATCGAGGTTGTATTTCTCTAACTGATAATATGGGAAATCGAAAAGTCTTGTTATTTCTGTCATTTAGTTCGTTAGTTAGCAGATATGCAAAATATGAAATTTAAAAAGCAATTCAAATTGAATGGAAAAAAAGAGGCTTCCGAATACGAAAGCCCCTTTAACTTAATAATTGATAGTGTTATCAAACAAGATCATATAAATCTAACTATAACTAACAATATTTATTAGCATCCCTTTAATAACCAAATAAATATTAGATGTATCGAGTTTGATAATCAGGTAAATATAGTCAGTAAATGACTAGAACCTTGGTAAATAATCGTAATTAGAAATTAAGTTTTCATCAATATTTCTCTAACCAACGGATAGTCTTTCTTGAAATAAGATCTCGGGGTTTCGTGCATGTACATTTTAAAATCCTTTGTAAAATGAGAATGATCATAATAATCGTACATGTAAATTAGGTCTTTAATGCTTATTTCATCACTTTCATACTTCTTCATTAGATGAAGAAATCGAATTAGTCTAATATACTTTCCAGGGGTTAATCCAACAATTTTCTTGAATTGGGTTTCTAGTGTTTTCTGACTAACATTAGTTATTTGCAAAAGGTCCTCAATATTCAGCATTCCTTCTTTTTCCCGTATCATATCTATGGCCTTGTCAATGTATTTGGTTTGTTTATTGACGGTAAGCCCATGGCTCTTAAGTAAAGAATCTATTTTTTTAATTAACCATTCCATATCACCATCAAGACCATATTGCTCAAATAAAGGATTCAATCGTTCATAGAGTTCTTTATTGATATCCTTTAGGCGATGGTGACCATTCTCAAGTTGAGAGATATCCATATTCGTCATTTTATGTAACGCTGTTGGATGAAGGCTCAAACCTAACGAAGTACCAGTGCAATCGGCAATGAATTGATACGAATGCATGAATTGGCCTGTTAACATTAATCCTTTAAGTTGAAACTCCCTATCATTAATGACTGCCTTTTGTCGCTTGCCGAAATTATAGGTGAGATGCAAAACGCCTTGAGGCATTAGAGTTGATTTGAACGTAAGATCTTCGCTAGATAATGAAAGTCTATAGAATTCCTCAATTAGGCTTGGACAGCTACTTTCGAAATAGTCTAATTTCATAGTGAAGGTTAATGAGGACTAAAGTAATGAATTAATAAAGTTGTAGGAAACTATTTCAGAAAAAAGTAAAAATACTTACATCTAAATACACGGATTATTT
>JABDIQ010000198.1 GCA_013003655.1 Winogradskyella sp.
GTTAATGCCAGAATATTAAAAGGGTCAACACCCTTACTCATTAAATAGGCAATTTTGTAGGTTAATACTCTTGTCTTACCAGAGCCTGCACCAGCAATGACAATCATAGGCCCATCCATTTGTAAAGTGGGTGCTAATTGTGCGTCGTTAAGTTGTTTTAAATATTGTTCCAAAAAAAGATAAATTTCAGTCTGTGAAAATAACCAATGTTAAACGTTTAGGGCAGTAGATTTTTCATTAATTATAAACAATATATTAAAATTTAGTTTTCTTATATTTTCTATATCTTTAGCAATCTAACTTAATAAATATGCGCCTTACTTTACTTCTAATATTACTTTCAGCCATAGGTTATTCTCAGAATACCATAGATGACGACATTGCATCAATTGAATCTCAATTAATTGAATGGCGCAGACATTTTCATCAATTTCCAGAATTGTCTAACAGAGAGTTTAATACAGCTAAAAAGATAGCTGAGCATCTAAGATCATTAGGCATCGAAGTTACGACTGGAGTTGCTAAAACAGGTGTTGTAGGTATTTTAAAAGGTGACAGCCCAGGAAAAGTTGTGGCACTCAGGGCTGATATTGATGCATTACCCGTAAAGGAACGCAATGATTTTCACTTTAAATCTGAAGTAGTTTCTGAATTTTTAGGTGTTGAAACTGGTGTAATGCATGCTTGCGGGCACGATACACATACAGCCATTCTTATGGCAGTTGCAGAAGTATTGTCTAAACACAAAGAGCAATTACAAGGCACGGTGAAGTTTATTTTTCAACCAGCCGAAGAAGGTCCACCTCCTGGAGAAGAAGGTGGTGCAAAGTTAATGATAAAGGAAGGTGTATTAGACAATCCTAAAGTAGATGTCATTTTTGGTCTACATATTAATTCCGCTACTCCAGTAGGAACTATTAAATACAAACCACAAGGCATGATGGCTGCTGTTGAACGATTTGTGGTTAACATAAAAGGAAAACAAACTCACGGCTCTCAACCATGGTCTGGTGTAGACCCTATTTTAATTGCAGCAAAGATCATAGATGGCTATCAAACTATAATAAGTAGAGAGTCTAAATTAACTGACGAGGCTGCTGTAATTACAGTGGGTAAAATAACAAGTGGAGTGAGATTTAATATTATTCCAGAAAGTGCCGAACTCATTGGAACAGTTCGCACATTGAATCCCGAAATGAAAGCATTGATCATAAGACGTATGACTGAAATGACTGAAGGCTTGGCTAAATCTTATGGAGGCGAGGCTACTATTGAATTTCAGAATAATACTTCTATCACTTATAATGATCCTCAACTTGTTGAACAAATGTTACCATCATTACAACGTGTTGCTGGTGAAGATCAGGTAAAACTAATGAAAGCCGTTACTGGCGGTGAAGATTTTTCTTATTTTCAAGAAATTGTACCAGGTTTCTATTTTTATTTAGGAGGCATGACGCCTGGCAACAAAGAGGCATTTCCGCATCATACACCCGATTTTAAAATAGATGAAAGCGGTATGCTACTTGGTGTAAAAGCATTAACCCAATTGACATTAGATTATTTGCAAAACTAAAACTCAATAATAGAATATATCGTTTATAATTTGAATTTTTTAACCCATGGATACCGAAAAACTTTTTGACCTATTTTTATATGCAATTCCTGCACTCATCACTGGTGGTATTGCCTATTACTTTTTTAAAGAACACATCAATGATGAATTTAATAGAAGACGATATGTGTTACAACGCGAATTGCAAAAGGAATCCTTGCCGATTCGATTGCAAGCCTATGAACGTCTGGCACTTTTTTTAGAGCGTATATCACCTTCAAAGTTATTAATAAGAACACATCCAACTTCTTCTAATAAAATAGATTATGAATCTCTACTTATAGCAACTATTGAACAAGAGTACGAGCACAATTTAACACAGCAAATCTATGTAAGTGATCAATGCTGGTCAATTATCGGCGCTGCAAAAAACGCAACAATTCAATTGATTCGTAAGGCAAGTATGCAAGAAAAAACAGATACATCCAATAAGCTTCGAGAAGTTATTTTAACTGAATTGATGGATAAGCAACCACCTAGTAATGCGGCGTTAGCATTTATTAAAAATGAGGTTGGCGAATTGTGGTAATTAGACGTTCACCTCATCAATAAAATGACCAAGTGTATGTTTTTCTTTTGCGTAATTATAACCTTGAGACCACCATTTTTCCATAAGCCTTTTACTAAAAATCAAAGAGTTTTCAGTTAATGTGGTAGGCGTGTAATACAAATTAAGCTTTACCTGATTGTTCTTAGCCGCTAGTTTACCAATAGCAATATCATTGCGCTCTACCTGATCTAGTAAATGACCAAATAGACTTATCATTAATGAAAATGGGTTTTTACCTAACACTTTCTGCTTATTAAGGCTTTCCGCTTCTAATACGATAGCATCAACCTCTGTAGCGCCTCTTAAAATAGCCTCTCGTATTGGTATAACGCATCCTAAGCCACCATCTCCGTACTCGTAACCGTCAACTGTAGCTAGCGACATAAATGGAATATAATTGCAGGATATCCAAATCCAATTACAAAATTCTTCATAGCTACAATCGTTAATCGACTTGTACTCTACCCTATTCATTGATAGGTTTGATACAGTTACAACAACATCATGTTTCTGTTGTTTTACAATCTCATATTCTTCACGCGTAAAATTCTTAAGGATATTGCGCCTTAATGCTTTACTTTCTCCAAACGTTCGTTTGCGTTTCATAAATTGCCACATGGAATTTATAAAATCAATGGAAACATACTCTCGATCTCCTTTTTTACGCTGTACAAATGGGCTAACACTAAAAATATCGTGTTGCCTTACGTTTGTAAATATCTTGTAAATCTTTGGCAGGTCATTTAACGCCAAATGCGGTATTAGTAAGCTACCAGTTGATGTGCCTAAAAACATGTCATAATCGCGTTGTTGTTCTTGCATTAGGTATTGTGCTACGCCACCTGCATACGCACCTTTGCTCCCTCCACCAGATATGACTAATGCTCTCATTATTTTTTAAAATTATTGTAGTCGCTTATCAAGATCCTTAGCGAATTTAACTAATCTCCAATTATGATGACTTTTCGCGTCCATTAGATTCTGCTTGCAATCAGTACCACAAGCCTGCATCAAATCTAAATATTGAAATGCTTTTAGCCTAATTTCAGCATTATATTTTGAAGACGTATAATTCACTAACTCATCGTAAAATTTGGAATTTTGGTCTGTTTTATATTCTAAAGTGTTTAGGCATAGAACTAGCCATAACAGTCTTATATTTTTGTCACTAAACCCTTCTATATTCCTAGTAGCATTCAAATATTTTGAACGTTCTTCAGGAAAATTTAACCATAAGTTATAAAGCGCATATTCTATTGTTTGGTAGGACTTATCGTTTAATAACGTCTCGTAGTCTTCCTTTAGCTCTAAAGGTATTTTTGTAAGGTATTGGGCAATGGCCTGCCTCACCATTAAATTATTACGAAAAGTACTGCGATTGACTAATTGTGGCGCCTGGCGTATTATTTTAATCTTAGCCTTATCTGAAATATATGAGTTTAAATAATCATAACATTGCGAATTCATTGCTTCACAATCCACCATTTCATACTCTTGAATAAATACTGATTGTTTTTTTAATAACTCCAAGGCCAAATCGTATGGAAATTCATCAGCAATAATCCAAGTTTTTACAAAATCGTCCATTTTCATTTCGGATTGTTCAATAACTTTAGAAATAAACTGCTCTGTTGAAACGCTTTTAAACTTATAAGCTTCAAGATATGCCTTAACAGCTAGTTTAAAATTAGAAGCTCCAATTTTATCCTTTAAAGCGTGTAAAACCCAAGCTCCTCTTTGGTAAAAAGTAAGACTAGATGCCTTTGGATATAAAAGTGAAGATCCTTGTTTATTTACATCCTGAGATTTGAGCTGTTGCGCAGATTCGTAGAGTTTCCAATAAAAATAGTCTTCACCAAAAATATCTTGTTCCGCCAATAATGCATAATACGTAGCAAACCCTTCTTGCAGCCAGTGATGCTCTCCAGAAGTAGCTGTAACAAGATTACCAAACCATTGATGTGCTAACTCATGCGCATTTACATTGACATAATTTCTATCATTAAATGCAATAGGGTCGACAACAAAGGCATCTGAGAATATTGTAAGTGTGGTATTTTCCATACCTGCATACAAAAAATCATGAACGGGAACTTGTTTGTAATCATACCAAGGATAACGCACGCCTATTTCATTCTCCATAAAATTAAACATACGCTTACTGTAACGATAAGTTGGCTCCACCTTAAGACTATCCTTTGGGAAATAATAAAGCTCTAGAGGCACGCCGCTGTTTGTTTTTAACGATTCTTTTTTATATTTCCCTATGGCCAAGGCAACAAGATAACTAGACATAGGGTGCTGCATTACAAAACTAGCCGAATTGACTGTTTTGCTAAGCGAGTCTCCTAAGCGTCTGCCATTCATAATTATGGTATAATCCTTTTTAAATAACGTAGAAAACGTAAATATTACTTTTTCATTCACATCATCAAAACTTGGAAGCCAATGACTAGTGTACTTACCTTGCCCTTGCGTCCATATATTCCATTCGTCTTGACGTTTTAAAAAGTATAGCGCTTGTTTAGGGTAAGCCTGATAATTAAATAACACCTCATATAAACTATCTTTTTTAAACGTATGATAAAGCCATAATTGCTTATTATTATTTTTAAAATCAATTTTCTTATCATTAAGAGTAATACCTGCCTCAAAGGTCATGTTTTTAGCATCGATAAATAGAGAGTCTACATCCCTTAGAATCTTAAACTTATAAGACATTAAGCCAAATACTTTAGAAGAATCTGGCACTAGCCCAAACATTGCATCACCTTCAATAAAATCAACATAATCCGTCTGTTGTGCAGTTATACAGTTAACAAAAACAAACAACAAAAGACATACGTTCTTAATCATAGTTTAAAGAAGTTCAAGAATAAGACCAAAATACAAATCTCTACCTATAACTTTTCAAGAAAACACTTAAATTCGCTCCATGAGTGTTAATTTACAGACTCCTATTGACTATCTAAAAGGCGTTGGCCCAAACAGGGCAGATCTTTTACGCTCTGAGCTTGGTATAAAAACCTATCAAGATTTATTAAATCTATTTCCTAACAGATACATAGATCGTACTCGATATTACAAAATCAATGAACTCGTACAATCTTCAGCCGAAGTACAACTTATTGGTACCATCACTGGTTTTAGAGAAGTAAAGCAGAAGCGTGGTAAACGTTTGGTTGCAGATTTTAAAGATGAAACTGGCACCTTAGAGCTTGTTTGGTTTAGAGGGCAAAAATGGATAAGAGATAGTATTAAAGTCAATGAGCCTTATGTTATTTTCGGACGACTATCCTGGTATAATAATAGACCAAGCATGCCACATCCCGAGCTAGAGCTTAAAAAAGATCACGATGGTAATTTACGCTCTGCTATGCAACCCATTTATCCGTCCACCGAAAAACTATCTAATAAAGGCATAACCAATAGAGTAGTTTCTAAGATGATTCAACAATTATTTGTTGAAGCAAAAGGGAATTTTAGAGAAACTCTATCTGAACAGATTTTAGGTCAGTTAAAATTAATTTCAAAATCAAAGGCGCTTCTCAACGTGCATTTTCCTCAAAGTCAAGACCTATTATCCAAAGCTCAATTTAGATTAAAATTTGAAGAACTATTCTACATCCAGTTGCAGCTTATTTTAAAAAATCTTATTCATAAGTCAAAAATAAAAGGCTATAGATTTGAATCTGTTGGAGACTATTTCAATACGTTTTTTAAATCGCACTTACCATTTGAATTAACCAATGCACAAAAACGAGTTTTAAAAGAAATTAGACAGGATTTAGGCAGTAATGCACAAATGAATCGATTATTACAAGGTGATGTAGGTTCTGGAAAAACAATAGTTGCGTTTATGTCAATG